>NZ_JAPZSZ010000084.1:0-41418 GCF_027532095.1 Microcystis sp. LE19-195.1E | reverse complement strand
CTGATAGCTCTGATACCAAATTATTGAGATAAACTCTCATTAAGCTGGCGATCGCTGACTAGAGTGTGACACTTCATAATTCTTAGTAATCGCTAAAAGTCTTACTATACAAGGGCTAGAGCAACTTTTGATTTCAACGACCAGGGTGCGGAATGTGGGTTACTATACCTTACCCGAAATAATAGTGAAATTCTGTGACAAAGTGCAGCCAGATACAAGAATCTTTGCTAGATTTCTAGAAAGCTTCTGTGATAAGTTTCCTTAAAAGGAGATTGTTTGCAGTAAGCTAATCTGGCTAACACGCTTTTGGGCGTGATATGGGGAAAAGTTCTTGCAATTGCGCCTAAATAGAGTGATATACCGAAAGTTGACCCATATTGTTACTCTGGAGAGTGTTATACGGAAAGTTTCCCTGTACTATTCATGAAACTAGGTTCCAAAGATGATTAAGTTTAATGTAAAGCGTCGAGAGATAGTAGCATCTTATTTTGGACTTTCCTTATTTTTTGCCATTGTGTCGGGTTGTACTCCTCAAGTTGTAACTGTTGCAAACATAATAACTGCTGTTAGAACTGTACAACAGTTGTTGAAACTTTCTCGACAGTTGTCAAATGACAATGTTTATGCCTTAAACGTTTCTTATAAAGAGTTGGGAACATTCTTAAACGAGAAGAATTTCTCCACTAACGTAGTTCAAAAAATGGAGCAGAGAGGTTCCTCTTTATCACAAGGTAGCAGTGAATTACGCTCTCGAATTAATCAAACAAGCTCAGCAGCTAATGAACTATTCTCGCTACTTCAAACAAGAGCTAATCAAAACTCAACACCTGAGTTAAAAAGCAAAATGCTTTCTGATATTGGTGATAAGCAGAAAGTCTTTAATGAGAAAATGAAGATAGCAGAAGAAGTTTTATCTAATATTGAGAAATCAGTCAAGAAATATGATGATATTCTTGGCTATATTCAGGTTGCTACTGGCCTCGCACAGATTGATCAATACATTAGAGATGTAGACGAAGCGATAGTGGAGGCTAAAGCATTGGATCGTGAGATTCAAAATGCTTTAAGCGAAAATGAAGCAATAATTGCATCTTTTGATGCAGTTCGATAATTTTAGTTTTTCTGTTTTTATTAGCATGAATTTGTAACCTGATCATTGAAGTATATTTAACTTCATATTTCTAGACCCACTTCATACCTCCATTTCTGTTGATGTAGCAAATCTTAAGTCAAGAATATTCAAGTAATGATTAAATTCAACATTTACCTCAAAGACGAAGATTGGGTGCCAGCAATGGGAGGATGGCGCTGTGATGCTCTGCTCATTCCTGGCGCAAACTTTGAGGCTCTTTATCATGATGGGATGAAAGCTGATACAAAAATTTTCAATGTTGAAAATCATATTATTCGATGGTCAGGAAGTTCAAAGCCAAAAGATATATTAGTAACACTCTCCTTAGCTAAAGATTTACCTAAATTAGAGGAAGAAAGGCTTCAACTGGAACGAGATAAACTGAATTTAGAACAACAGCTAGAACGAGATAAATTGAGCCTAGAACAACAGAAAGCATCCGTAGAAACTAAATGGAAAATCATAACTGCGTTAGGTGCAATTTTTGGTAGTCTGTTAACTTTTGGTACTACATATCTCGTAGGATCATCCAAATCAGCAATACCTGTGATGACTCCACCTAGAGTTCATACCTACGCGGCTGTAATGTCAATTTCTGAAAACAAATGTCTAGAGTCTCTAACAAAGAGCTTGGCAAACTATGGTTTGCAAAATGTTACTCCAGTTAGAATGGGTATCTATGCAACTAGAGGAAGCTATAACGTGTTTGTAGGATGCAATTCAGATGTTAAAGCTGTGTTTCTTGTGGTAAGTGGACCCGATGATTCTAAAGCAAAGAAAATGAGAGAGGATATCAAGGATCTTCTGCCGTAATCTAACTCAAAATCCATGAAATTGCGATCGCTAACGCAAGTACGATCGCCGATCTTGTAGGGTACGTTCCCTAATATGACTCCTACTGCTCCAGCGATCGATTTTTGGGGAACGCACCATGCACATTGATTGCATCTGTGATACCAAATCCTGTTATAATAAAACGAGATATAGGGTGCGTCCCACGCAGCCTTTACCTTTTTGAAAACACTTTCAATGATGTAGCTATGGACTGGGAAACTCGAATTACACTAAATCCCGATATTTTGGTGGGAAAACCTATCATTAAAGGAACAAGGATTGCGGTTGAATTTATCATCGATCTTCTCGCCCAAGGTTGGAGTATTGATGAAATTCTGCGAAACTACCCAGGTATTACAGTAGAAGATATTCAAGCTTGTCTTAGCTATGCTAGTGTAATGCTCAAATCTGAGAAAGTCTATGCTATTCCTGCTTAACTGATGCGTTTTCTAGCGAACGAAAATTTCCCCCTTGATGCGGTTGAAGCCCTACGACAAAATGGCCATGATGTCCTGTGGATTAGGGTGGAATCCCCCGGAATCTCGGACCGTGAAGTTTTAAGTCGCGCCCAAGCAGAAAATCGTATTCTCTTGACATTTGATAAAGATTTTGGAGAACTCGCCTTTCGTTCAAGGTTGCCGGCCAGTGTTGGTATTATTTTGTTTAGAATAAGAGTACCTTCTGCATCTGTAGTCGCTGAGAAAGTTGCCAAGGTTATCTCATTGCGGGATGACTGGTATGGACACTTTACAGTTATTGAAGAAGACAAAATTAGAATGAGAGACTTAACGGTGCGATCGCCGATCTTGTAGGGTGCGTTCCCTCATGTGGCTCTTACTGCTCCACCGATCGATTTTTGGGGAACGCACCATGCACATTGATTGCAGCTGTGATACCAAATCCTGTGATAATAAAACGAGTAAAGACGAGGTTTTAGACCCGATTTTTTTGATACCATTTAGTGAATAATCGACCTCTGGTAAGCTAGGGAGCGCCAGAGCAGGGGGAGTAGAGCTTTTGTACTAAATTTTCCTGTCTTTTTTCTCCTCCTGTCTCGGATTTTCCTAACCTAAGGTCAGGTTTTTAATTTTTGCAGGAGATCTATAGCGGGTTTCCCAGAAGTTAGTCCCGATTGAAACGCTGGCCTATCTAGGGGTTGCTGAATAAATCTAAAAACCTTGTTGGATAATATTTTTAGACTTTTTTGAAATCAAAAAGTACCAGCGATTGGAGTGATTGGGAGGAAAATTCAGGGACTTTTTCCCTGAAAATTAGGTAATTGACCGCCTGAAAATGGGTAAAACCTACACCCCACACCCCACACCCCACACCCTAGCCCCACCAACAAACTTTTTCAGTAAACCCTATCTATCAAGGGATTTACGATACCTTACCCGAAATAATAGTGAAATTTTGTGACAAAGTGCAGCCAGATATAAGAATCTTTGCTAGATTCCTAGAAGGCTTCTGTGATAAGTCTCCTTAAAGGAAGCTCTTTGCAGTAAGCTAATCTGGCTAACACGCTTGTGGGCGTGGTATGGGGGAGGATACAACCATGACTCATGAGATTTTAGGTGAATTTTTATCTTTGCCTGCTGAAGCACAGAGCCAAGTAGTCAGCCTGATCGCTTTTTTGAAACAAAAGTACATATATTCTGAACCTCTGTCTGCATCGTCAAATGTTGATTTAGTTAATGATCCCTTTGTTGGAATGTGGCGCGATCGTCAAGATTTAGATAGTACTACTTGGGTGCGAAATTTACGAGAAAGCGAGTGGTCAAAGACAAATGGCTAGTTCAACTATCGTAGATACCGACATAATCATTGATGTTGGTCGTGGTATTCCTGAAGCAGTCAATTGTCTGCAAAGGCTACAATCAAGTTCCAGATTAGCAATTAGCGTAGTTACACAAATGGAACTAATTGTTGGCTGCACTAACAAGTCAGAGTTACGGACGCTGGAAAAATTCCTTCAACAGTTTGATATAATCAGAATTGACCAACCTATTTCAGACCAAGCGGTTGACTTACTTCGCTTGTATCGGCTAAGTCACGGTTTGCTGATTGCCGATGGCTTGATTGCAGGTACAGCAATAATATGGAATTACCCTTTTATCACCAAGAATCAACGAGACTACCGATTTATTCAAAATTTAAATGTATTACCCTACCCTTAGGGAAAAGCCTAACTAGACCGTTATGCCGCAAGTCCTCGGTGGAGGGTGTAAACAGGGCTAGTTCATCGGTATCTGAAGTTAAAAAAGGAGAATTGGTTTTTGAGCGAGGATAAAGAGTATCGGTTCTTCGGTTTGAAAAACTGATAGATTTGCATAAATTTTATTTTGAAAATTTAATCAAATCCGCCTCTTTTTCCTTTGGAATTATTGGGGCGATTTTGACCTATGTAATCAGCGCTAAACTTAGCGAAAACTTAATTAGGCTTGCTCTTCAACTACCATTTCTACTCAGCATCGGGACGTTCATTATGTTTTGTTTCGGCACATGGAAGACCTGGGATTTGTCAAATTGGGTGAAGCATCATCAGGCAGAACTTGGAATTGATTGGCGACCTCATGCCGAAACTTTAACCTATATGTCAATCGCGTTTGCTCTATTGTTCTTAATAGTAGCCATTGGTCTTGGAGGACTTATTGCAAATCCCTCAATGCTACAGCCGTAGGGTGCGTTCCCTAATGTGGCTCCTACTGCTCCAGCGATCGATTTTTGGGGAACGCACCATGCACATTGATTGCAGCTGTGGGTTAAAGTGCGATGCCGAAGGCACTGCGTAGCAGATCGCTGATCTTGTAGCTTGGGTTGACGAAAAGAAATCCAACACCTTCGGAACTAAACTGCGAAGGCTAATCTTGTATTGTTCTTAACCTTAAATAGCCTTTGGCCTACACGAGCATATTCACAGATTGACAGTCAGCGAGGCATTCAGCTATGTTTGAGATATTTAGAGCAAAACTTTTGAATGCCCACGCTGTTGACCGTTGGCCCATATCGATTCTTTTGCTACGCAGGCGATCGCTTCGGAGCCACCTCACATCCATGTTGAACGAGATCGAGAGATCGCTAAATTCTGGCTTCAGCCGGTTCGTCTTCAGAGTAACCAAGGATTTAACCGCACCGAAATTAACCGCATTCAAAAACTTGTTCAAGAAAACCAAGAACAATTACTAGCAGGCTGGAATGACTTTTTTAACGAATGAAGTATTTGAAACATTGGCTATTCAGCAATTGGCCATCACAGATGACACACTCAGTGTAGATTTGTCTGATGGGCGCACTATATCTGTTCCCCTGGCATGGTATCCTCGGCTCCTGCATGGCTCAACTGAGGAGCGCAATGATTATCGCTTGCTCGCTGGTGGCAGTGGAATCCATTGGAATCAACTAGATGAAGACATTAGCACTAAAAACTTGATTCTTGGCCAACCATCAGGGGAAAGTCAAAAATCATTGAAGCGTTGGTTAAATAATCGATTGCGATCGCAATCGCCGTAGGGTGCGTTCCCTAATGTGGCTCCTACTGCTCCACCGATCGATTTTTGGGGAACGCACCATGCACATTGATTGCAGCTGTGGGTTAAAGTGCGATGCCGCTCTGGTGGGCTGAGTGCGATGCCGAAGGCACTGCGTAGCAGATCGCTGATCTTGTGGGTTGGGTTGACGAAAAGAAATCCAACAACTTCTGGTTTAATCCCCTCCGCCACCTCAACGATAGACACCTCCATTGCTTAGGGTAAAATGAAGGGGTATAGTTGAAAAGAGGTCAAATCTATGACAGTTCGACAACCCCGCTACAGCAAAGAAGAGTTTGCCCGACGTGGCGATGAGATTTATGAATCTCAGGTGCGCCCCCAAATTGAGGAAGGTAATCATGGCAGAATTGTGGCGATCAACATCGAAACTGGAGCGTTTGAGCTTGCCGACGATACGATGACTGCGACTCGGCGACTTTATGAACGATTGCCTGATGCTCAGCCTTGGGTTGTTCGGATCGGCTATCGCGCCGTTCATCGTTTCGGCGCACGGAGTTTGAAAGACGCTCTATGATGATGCAGGGTTACGTCAATCAGAATTACGAAGCAATGCTTTCCTTAATAGACTGGACAAGAACCTCTAGATGGGCGAGGCTATGGGTGGCCATGGCAGTAAACCGCAGACGACTGGTGGGAACGGTAGGAGGACGAATTGCTGGGGCAAAAATCCCTTTTTCTAGCAGTTTTTGCGATAATTCTAGGGCTTGACCCGGATTGGCTACCGGTAAACATAAAATCGCCGCTTCCGAAGGCAATATATTAAGATTATTTAATTTACTCTTGACAAAATTAATATTTTGGTGTAAGCGTTGGCGACGTTCCGGTTCCAGACGAATAATCTCTAAAGCCATTCTAGCGGCGGCGGTGTCGGCGGGGGATAAACCGGTAGTATAAATCCAGGTGGCGGCGCGATTGCGGATAAAATCGATAATTTTGGCGTTTCCGGTCACATATCCCCCTAAACTGCCCAAAGCTTTACTCAGGGTTCCCATCTGAATTAATTCCCGTCCCTGACAACCACAATATTCCACGCAACCTGTGCCATTTTCCCCCATAACCCCGGTAGCGTGGGCCTCATCCACCAAAACCATACAATTATAAATCTCGGCTAGAGCGAGAATTGCCGCTAGGGGACAGATATCCCCATCCATACTAAACACTGTATCAGTGAGCAGTAAACAATGACGATAGTGATGACGGTGGGCTAATAACTGATTTTCTAAATCTTCGAGACTATTGTGCCGGTATTCTTTCACCGTGGCACCGCTTAACTTGGCTCCATTTTTGAGGCTAGAGTGATTGTATTGATCGCCTAAAATCAGGTCTTTGTGCCCCACTAAACAGGTAATTGTCCCCAAATTGGCTAAATATCCCGAACTAAAAACGATCGCGTCTTCGCTATTTTTAAAAGATGCGATCGCTAATTCTAAGTCTCGATGAATATCTCGGTGTCCACTTAATAGACGCGAGCCGGTGCTTCCAGTTCCATAGCGTTGTGTCGCTGCTATGGCTGCCGCAATCATTCTTTCATCGGCTGCTAATCCCAGATAATCATTACTGGCAAAATTGATCAGCGATCGACCCTCTAATTCTATAACGGCTCCGCCCCGGCCTTGAATGGTTTTAACCCTTCGATACCAATTAGCCCGATGGAGGGTTTTTAAGCTATCCTCGATCCAAGAGTAAGGATGATTCATAGGCGATTGATCAATATAGCGGTTAGCTAGGGGAAAATAGCCAGATTGTTGCCGAAAAAAGGCTCTTTTAAGGGTTAATAGTTTCGTAAAAACGACAATCTTGACAGGGACCTGGGGGGTTAATCGCACAGCGCAACAGTTCGGATCTGGCGTTAAAACGACAACTAGCATCCCCCATCACCCAACGTCCTTCAATCAAACTTTTTTCGTTAGGGGTGGGAGCAGTTTGTACATAAAGGGATATTTTGCGTAAACAATAGCCACCAATCTTGTATTGATACTGGTGGTGACGTTCCAAAACCGCATAGGTTTGTCCTTTTAAGGCCAAATAATTACCCGGTTGTGGCATCCAATCCAACTGTATCTCTCCCAAACTTTGCCGCGGATGGGTCAGAATAACCTCCGTTGTTAATGAATCTTGCTCCATGATTATCCCTGTATTCTGGGCTACCTTTGCTCAATGGTAGCTTAGATCTCCGAGTCGATTAATAATTATATCTCCTGCAAAAATCAAAAATCTGACCTTAGGTGAGGAGACCCCCAGACAGAAGACTCCGAGACGGGGGGAGAAAAAAGACAAGAGACAAATATCCTAGAATTGCCAATTTCCCGATTAAAGTGGAAGATAAACCGCAGGATTTTTCCGAGAATTTACTTTAAATCTCTTGCATAATTAATTTTTCAGGGTTCAAAAACGGCAAAAATAAGGATTAAATCGCATAAAGTGTGTAAATAGACCATTTAACTGATTATTATTCATTCTTAATTCTCCTGACTACTGACTACTGGCTACTGACCCCTAACCCTAACAACAATTTTTGATTTTTACAAGAGGTCTTTTATGGTTTACCCCATCCCGCCTGAAGATAATCTACCGCAAAAATTTCCGAAAATTCCCTTAGATCGTCGCGCCTATGCTTTCCTGATCGACTTTGCCTCGATCTGGTTTTTAAGCTCCTTTGCTAACGGTACACCTGTACTGCAATTCTTCCTTTTTCTCCTGATTTGGTGGTGTTTGCGGGTGTTATTGGTAGCGCAGAATCAGGGTCAGAGTTTAGGCCGTTGGGCCTTGGATATGAAGATCATCGATCTACGACTTCAGCGTTTACCTGGAATTTTGGAGTTAAGCAAAAGAGAGGCGATCGCTGGTGGCGGGGCAGCTTTAATGATGCTAGGGTTAAATACTTTTTTTGGCAATCCTTTAAGTTTGATTTTACTATCTTCGCCCCTTTTCGCCGATTGTGGTATGGCGATCGGTGATGAGCAATTGAACCGAGCTTTCCACGATCGCATCGGTGGCACGATTGTTATTCCCACCCGTCGGGGTTTTTCTCTCGATCTACGTTTAAGAAGGCTTTGGTATCAAGTTAAGGGCAGAATGAGAAGATAAATATCAGTGATCAGTGATCAGTTATCAGTGATCAGTGATCAGTTTTAAGTTTTGAGTTTTAAGTGAGCAGTATTATAGCAGTTTTCATCAGAATGAGGTATGGGCAAGGGGCTTAAGCCCTTTGTTGGCAAAACTTGTCGATACCTCAGTAACGTGAAAAGTGCTATATGTGGGTTTTCCTGTAACGGGAAAACCCTTGATTTTGTCTCCCTGACTTGGTAATAGTCAGGAAAGATTAAGACTCCTGATGAGATCGCATTACAGTGGGAATTTAGGAAATCGGATCAGCGTTGGCATCGAAAAGCCCATAATTAAAGTTATTCCCCCATCCGACGGGCATCGGTGGGGGACAAGAATTAGTCTATTAGGAGTTTACCAAAATGTCAGAAGACAGATTAGAGCGGATCGAGAGAATAGTGGAATCGAACGCTCGCGCTATTCAAGCCCTAGCTGATGCCGTCGCTAGTGACCGCGAGGAACGGAAACAGGAGAAAAAAGGGCTTTACGATTACCTAGCTCGAATAGCAAGCGCACAATCAGATTTTTATGAGACTCAAGCCGATTTTTACCGGCATCTAGAGAGAATGGATGATCGACACGCTCAAATGATTGAAATCATCCGACAGATTAACAAGAACAGAAGCGATCAAGCCTAACCTCTAGAAGTTGCCCGTAGCCGTGCCTACGGGCTTAATTAAGCCCGTAAATATTTCGATAATGGGGTTGATGCTATAGCAGTTTTTATCAGAATGAGGCATGGGCAAGGGGCTTAAGCCCTTTGTTGGCAAAACTTGTTGATACCTCAGTAACGTGAAAAGCGCTATAAATAGCAGTTTCCCAGCATCTTTTCACTGTTTACTGTTTACCGATCACTGAAAAAGGCGGGATCGGCCGGGATCGAACCGGCGGCCTAGTGCTTAGGAGGCACTCGCTCTATCCAACTGAGCTACGACCCCAATTTTTTCCCTAACCATGATAAGACATCCACGGCTAAACTGTTGATTGCCGTGGATTATTTAGGGTTTGCTGAATAAATCTAACAACCTTGTTGGATAAGGTTTTTAGACTTTTTTCCCTCAAAAAGTGCCGACCATTGGAGTGATTGGGGGGAAAATTCCGGGACTTTTTCCCTGAAAATTAGGTAATTGACCACCTGAAAATGGGTAAAACCCCACACCCTACCCCCACGAAAAACTTTTTGCCGCAAACCCTATTTAGGGGTTTTTTTTGGGGGGGTAATCTCGACTAATCGGCGAAAAAACACCTCGATACCCAGCTACTTTCTGTTTTATGGCCGTGACCTTGGCAGTATGTTAATTTTATTTGCCCTTGAGGGCTTTTTGAAAATTCTTGCGGTAGGCGGGATTAACAGCCAAAAGAAGCGGCCAGAACAGGGTTAGAGCTAAACGATTGGGTAAACTGGGACTAAAATTAGTGCTTCTGTACCCATTCCAGAATTTCCAACCACCGGCACCATAAACAATTATTAAGATAAAAATAACCAGTCTCATGCCATCTCATCCTTGAATTTAGAGAATTCACATCTCCTATTTTAAGCTTGGGTTTTGCCGACTTGGGAAAAGAAAATATTGTTCTGAATCGGGGGGACGGTGTTAGAATGCCGGTTAGGAACTGGCTCGATCGAGGTCGGGAAACTAAAGCCATAATTTGGAAAAACTATTTAAAAACGGCGAAAAGATAGCCTTGGGAGGAAATTATGCGAGCGGTATTAATGGCAGGTGGTTCAGGGACAAGATTACGTCCGCTTACTTGTGATCTTCCCAAACCGATGGTCCCGATTCTCAACCGTCCCATCGCCGAACATATTATTAATTTACTACGAAAGCATGACATTACCGAAATTATCACCACCCTGCACTATCTCCCCGATGTCATGCGCGACTACTTTCAAGACGGCAGCGACTTTGGGGTAAAAATCACCTACGCTGTCGAGGAGGATCAACCCCTAGGCACCGCAGGATGTGTGAAAAATATTGCCGAATGGTTAGATGATACCTTTCTGGTGATTAGTGGCGATAGTATCACCGATTTTGACCTGCAAAAAGCGATCGCATTCCATAAAAGTAAAAACTCGAAAGCAACCCTCGTCCTGACGCGGGTTGCCAATCCGATCGAATTTGGGGTAGTGATTACCGACAAAGAAGGCAGAATTCGCCGTTTTATCGAAAAACCATCCACCAGCGAGATTTTTTCCGATACTGTCAACACCGGAACCTATATTCTCGAACCAGAAGTCCTCGATTATCTCCCCTACAAAGAAGAAGCCGACTTTTCTAAAGATTTGTTTCCGCTGCTGCTGCAAAGGGGCGAACCTATGTATGGTTATGTGGCCGATGGTTATTGGTGCGATGTCGGTCATCTGGAGGCCTACCGAGAAGCGCAATACGACGCTTTATCCGGCAAAGTTAACCTGGAATTTCCCTATCGAGAAAAATCCCCCGGAGTGTGGGTCGGCACTAATACCTATATCGATCCTAGCGCCCAGATTGAGGCCCCAGCCATGATCGGCAATCATTGTCGTATTGGTGCAAATGTTCTGATCGAGAGGGGTTCGGTTATCGGCGATAATGTCACCATCGGTGCCGGTTCCGATCTGAAACGTCCCATCCTCTGGAATGGTGTGGTGATCGGGGATGAGGTCAATTTAGCCGCTTGTACGATCGCTAGGGGAACCAGAATCGATCGACGGGCCCAGGTACACGAAGGTGCGGTGATCGGACAATTATCGATCGTGGGGGAAGAAGCGCAGATCAATTCCGGGGTCAGAGTCTGGCCGAGTAAACAGATCGAATCGGGAGCCATCCTCAATATTAACCTGATTTGGGGAAATACTGCCCATAAAAACCTCTTTGGTCAACGAGGAGTATCGGGCCTCGCTAACATCGATATCACGCCCGAATTCGCCGTTAAACTGGGGGCATCCTACGGTTCTATCCTGAAACCGGGGTCAACGGTAATCGTCTCCCGGGATCAACGTAGTGTCTCGCGCATGGTCAGTCGATCGCTGATTGCCGGTTTAATGTCCGTGGGGGTGAATATCCAAAACCTACAAGCGAATGCTTTACCGATTTCGCGGACTTTAGTGGCTAAATTAAACGTAGTCGGTGGCATTCACGTTCGTATTCATCCCGATCGCCCAGATTTTCTCTTAATCGAGTTTTTAGACGAAAAAGGGATTAATGTTTCCAAAGCGAGGGAAAAGAAAATCGAAGGGGCCTATTTCAAAGAAGATCTGCGACGGGTGGGAATGCAGGAAATCGGCAGTATGTCCTATCCGGCTGATATTCTCGATAATTACCGCAAAACCTTTGAAACTCAGCTAAATGTAGAGGCTATTCGCAATAGTAGCTCCAAAATCGTCATTGATTACGCCTACGGAGTCTCAGGGGCAATTTTACCAGAATTACTGGCCAAATTTGGCTGTGATGCCGTGGTTCTCAATGCCAGTTTACGTCAGAATGCCCTTTCCATGCAGGAAAGAGAGTTACTAATCCATCAATTGGGCCATGTGGTGGAGGCCCTGAAAGCGAACTTAGGCGTACAAGTTTCGGCCAACGGGGAACAATTAGTCCTCGTCGATGAGAGTGGTTTATCGATTCGCGGGGAACAATTAACTGCTCTAATGGTGAATACAATTCTGACCGCCCATCCGCGCGGTACAGTGGTAGTGCCGGTTCATGCTTCTAGTGCCGTGGAACAGATCGCGCGTCGTCACGATGGCCGGGTGGTGCGGACAAAAGCCAGTCCTAGCGCTTTAATGGAAGGATGTCAAACCAATCCTAATGTGGTTTTAGGAGGATCTGGGCAAACTGGCTTTATTTTTCCGCAATTACATCCCGGTTTCGATGCCATGTTCAGCGTGGCGAAACTTTTGGAGATGTTAACCATTCAGGAACGTTCTCTAGCTCAGGTGCGGGCCGAGTTACCGCGCATTTACAATAAGAATACGGCGGTGCGTTGTCCTTGGAAAGTCAAGGGATCCCTGATGCGCTATCTAGTGGAGACTCACGCGGATCTTAATCTAGAGTTGATCGATGGGGTGAAGGTGATTAATCCCCTTAATGATGACTGGGTATTGATTTTACCCGATGCTGGAGAACCTTTAGTGCATATCTATGCTAACAGTGAGCAGCGGGAATGGGTCGATCGGACAATTAAAGAATATCGTCATCGTGTCCAATATTTCGTCGAACATTACCAGGGCGAAATAGTGATGATTTAGGATTTTTCTGCCCTATTAGCCCCGAAACTTGACTATGATGACTTTTTTGACCTAAAAGTTGTCCTAGCCCTGTAGATGCTCATTTTTCCCGCAAAAGGAAGGCGATTCGATCGGCCGCCGCCTCACCGGTGCGGATCGCTCCCTCAAAAAATCCCGGCCAGCGATCGGCCATTTCTGTGCCGGCCCAGTGAATCGGTCCGACGGGAGTAAAAAGAGCCTCGCCGAAACTTGTCCAGACTCCGGGGGGCATAAAAGCGGAATATGCGCCACCAGTCCAGGGATCCCCGGGCCAATCCACCTCATCATAACTGATCGGCAAAAAGGCCTCTTGACCGAAATAAATAGCTAAATCCGAGAGGACGGCGGCACGACGCGCCGGACTACTCATGGAGCGCCAACGACTATAGCGATCGCCAACCACAAAGGTGGCGATTACCCCGACGCCGGTTTCGGGATCCGAACTATCAGCACAGAGTTCCAACCATTGACAATTCCCTTGAGCAAGTCCCGCTAGTCCCTGTTTTCGCCAGAAAGGTTGCTCGTAGGAAATCAGGATTTTAGCGCAGCATCCCATCGGTACTCGTTGGGTTAGTTGTTCTCGCTGGGGTGGCAGCGGGGGATGATAAATAATGCGGCCGGCAAGATGGGGCGGCATGGCAATGATGGCAAATTTGGCGGTAAAAGTGTTCTGGCTGGTTTCTATGGTCACGCCGGCCGAGTCATAATTAAGGCGAAAAACCGGTTCCCCCAGTCGAATTCGCTCTCCTAATTCCGCCGCGATCTTGTCGGGAATTTGTCCCGCTCCGCCATGGATCAGTTCGGCTTCTGGATGTTCGGCCTGAGGGGCGCAATTTTGTCCCCAAAGAACGTGCAGCAGTGAGACTTGTTGGGGTTCGGCCGGCCCGAGAAACCCCACTGCACGGGCCATATAAGCAAAATACCATTGACCAAAATCTGTGCTTGTGTTTTCTTCAATCCACTGAGCAAAAGTTTTACTGTCTAGTTTTTTGGTGTGATCGTTGCTTTGGGGATAACCTGAAGGTAGGGTTTTGGCTAGTTCTTGAAAACGCGCCCATGCTGACATCGCATCTTGCCATTCTTCCGTGCCGATATCGGGTACTTCTCCCTCGTGGAAACCTTGAAAAAAACCATTGAATTCATAGCGTTTGTTGTTGAACACTAGGACGGTTTTTCCCTGATTGGGAGAGGGAAAACGACGTATTTTATACTCGTCGAGGAGGGCTAAAAAACGCTCTTGGGTTGGGCCCACCCACTGACCACCTCGATCGATCCACTGTCCGGAGGGGAGATATTGACCAGACATTCTGCCACCGTAACGATTTCGCGCTTCGATTACCAGAACTTGATGACCTCGCCTCTGGAGATTACGCGCGGCGATTAATCCTGCTAATCCCGCCCCGATCACGATACACTCATAGCTAGTCAATTGGAGATTTGCCATGATTTTAGCTCCACAGAATATTTGATAATTAACAATTATTATTCTCCCCGATTTTTCCCTCAGTTTCTCTATCCATTGGCTCTTTTGATTAAATTATCTGCTGCCATCAATGTTTGATCTTCTTAGCGATCGCTTAAGCCAACACCTAGAACAAATTGTCCGAGAAAGAAACCCTTTTTTCTCTAGTCAAGGACATTTTTATGTGCGAGAATACCTGCGGCAAGAGTTAGGACAGTGGGGAAAGTTTGAATCACATTTTTTCACTTTTCAGGGAAAAGTTTATGAAAATTTAATCTTGGATTTGCCTAACAACAGTCAAAAACCCCTGATTTTAATTGGCGCTCATTATGACACGGTGCCGGGGTCGCCAGGGGCTGACGATAACGCCACGGGATTAGCGGTATTATTAGAATTAGCGAGGTTTTTTGGGGAGAATCAGGCTAATTATCCAATTCGTTTAATTGCCTTCGATCTAGAAGAATACGGATTACTGGGGAGCATTGCCTACGCAGAAAAATTAAAACAAACTAAGCAGGATTTAAGGTTAATGTTATCCTTAGAAATGCTCGGTTACTGTGATAAAAATCCCCATTCTCAAAAATATCCAGCTTTTCTAGAATATTTTTACCCCAACACTGGGGATTTTATCGCTTTGATTGGCAATCTCAAAACCCGCGAGGATTTGAAGTTTCTTAGTCGAGTCATGAGAGAAAATCAGACTCCCTGCGAATGGTTGCCGGTAATTTTTGGAGGTTATATCGTCCCCGATACTCGACGCAGCGATCATTCTCCTTTTTGGAGTCGCGGTTATTCGGCAATTATGGTGACAGATACGGCTAATATGCGTAATCCCTATTATCATAGTTATCGGGATACAATCGCTACTTTAGACTTAAATTTCCTAACAAGAGTGTGTCAAGGTCTTTGTTTTGGATTGCAATCTTTACCGATGAGATGAAAGCAGACTACGGGGGAATTTTTCGCCGCACTAAAGCTCTGCAAGAATTATCACTTTAAGCGGTGACATTTTCTGTTTCTGCTGGTTGAATTTCCGGCATTTCTACTTTAATTAAACTCACTCTAGCACGATAAAGTAGTTTTTCCCCATGACGATAGCCCCGATAACGCACTAGAACTTGTGTACCTATTTCCGCTTGACCATCGATCAATTGATGGATTTGCGGATCGTAACCGACATGATCACCAACACTGTGAATTGGTTGCACTCCCCAGCGCTCCAGTAACTGCATAATCGGTTTAACTAGGGAGAGGATTTTGACGGCTGCTAGGTCGGGATTTTTGCGGGCAACGGCCTCGGCCGTAGGCCATTGAACTAACCAAGATTCGATCGCTTCGATGCTTTGACGTTGAAATTCTGCGGCTAATTCTTCTTTTTGCTTGTCTAATTTTTGCTGTAAATTTTGATACTCTTGTTCGAGAATTTTTGATTCCCCTGAACGATCCTCTGTCCCCATCGTCGGGATTTGAAAATGAGCGAGAAGATCGCTAACTGGCAGCTGCAGCGCATTAGCTAATTTCACCAAAGATTCAGAGGATAATTTGGCGATTAAGCCATGGCGAACTCTCTGCAATTGCCAAGAAGATAGACCCGATAACCGACTCAATTCTTCCAGATTTTTACAGCCAATTTCTGCCATTAACTGCTCTAATTTTTGCCGATGATATTTATATAAGGACTCATTCATGGGACTTCTCAGCTTAAGCGATGTGTTTAGCTAAAACGGATTTAGGAGCGCGACGAACTCGACAGAGAATTGTTTCTTTACCGAGACGCTGATGAGCGGCAAAGCGATGGCAACCGGAAAAACCGTAGTATTGACCATCCACCTCCAAAACATCGATCGGCTCTCGTAATCCCTCCTCAGCGATCGATTGCATCAACTGATTAACTTTTTCGGGATCGGTTTGTCGCGGTAAAGGACGACGAATTTGGGACAGAGGAATGTTTTTAATTTCCATAGTGTTTTTACTATAGCACATTTAGGCTAAACTGAAGATAAGTGGACTCGGTTGCTGATGCAGTGGTCCGCCTCGCTGCCGGCAGTTTTATTAACACAGACAAGATTTTATCACCCAATCCTCTCCTTTGCTGACTATGACTATTCCTCCTATCAATGAAAAAATTATCCGGAAAAATAGCACCAATGCTTCCTATCAGCGCGGTCAATATTATTACGATAAAGGTGCAGTTATTTCTCTTTGGCAACGGGGGCAAAATCTACAAGCTTTAGTGAGTGGTAGTGAGGTTAAACCCTATCGAGTTGCCATAGATTTTAACCAAGAAAACCTTGAAAATGTCTCCTGTTCCTGTCCCTACGATTATGAGGGTTGGTGTAAGCATATTGTGGCGGTTTTATTAACCTGTTCTCGCCAACCAGAATTAATTATCAAAAAAGCATCTTTAGAGGAGTTATTGACACCGATCGATGAAAGTAAATTAAGAAAATTGCTTAATCATTTAGTGGCTAAACACCCAGAAATTATCGAGACAATTGATAAGTTTTTATTTCCAGCTACCCCAGTTAATAAAGCGGCAGGGAAGATAACTATTAATGTCAAAGCTTATCGTAATACTGTCCGTAATGAACTGCGGCAATCCCTGCGAGCGATCGAAGAAGATTACTACGAAGAAGATCCAATTTCTAATGAAATTTATGCCCTAGTGGATGAGTCCCAAGATTATTATCAAAAGGGAGAACCGGATAATGCGATCGCTATTTTAGAAGCAATTATTAGCGCCTGTATCGAGGAATGGGATAATTTAGAAGATTACGGTGCTGTTAATGATGATTTAAGTGCTAGAATCGATCGAGTTTTAACTGGGGCAATTTTAAGTAAAGAATTTAATCCCCAAGAAAAGCAAGATTTAAGGGAAAAAATCGAGCAATGGCAGCATGAATGGAGTGCCGATTTTGAGATGAGTTTAGCAGCCTTACAACAGGGATGGGACGATCCAGTTTTAGAGAAGATTTTACGGGGAGAATCGGCTAATTTTTCAGAAATGTGGTCAGATAATATCCCCGATTATGCCCAAACATTAACTTATATTCGCTTAGAAATTTTCGAGAAACAGGAAAAAGATCAGGAGTATTTGAATCTAGCTTTAGCTTCAGGACAAGTGGTAGAATACCTAACTAAGTTAGTCTATCTCGATCGCATTGATGAAGCGATGGCAGCATCAAAAAACATGATAACTAAAAACGATGAAGCCTTCTTTTTTGCCAAAGCTTTACGCGATGAATCCGCACCAGAATCCGCCCTAATAATTGCCCGGAGTGGTCTAAATTTCCCAGGTAATTATCATTATCAATTAGCTCTCTGGACAAGTGAACTAGCGCAATCTTTAGGGGATATAGATATAGCTTTGGCTGCTAGAATTAAGGCATTTCAAGACCAACCTTCCTTTTCCCATTACCAAAAAATTGAGTCTTTAGCGGGGGAAGATTGGCCCGATTTAAAATTAGACTTGTTAGATTACTTGCGCGAGTTTAGCGGTGGACGTTCCCTAGAGGCTAAAATTGATATATTTCTCCACGAAAATTTAGTTAGAGATGCAATTAAAGTCGTTTCTGATAATTCCTATGTGCAGTCTCACCTAATTTGGCGGATAATGGATGCGGCTGCTACCGTCGATCCTAACTGGGTGATCGATCACGCACGTCCTGCCGCGGAAAAGATACTCGACGAAAAAAAGGCTGATCGCTACGAAGAAGCGATTAAATGGCTAAAAAAAGCTCGTAATGCCTTTTATATGTCGGGAAGACGGGAAGAATGGCAAACCTATCGAGAAAATTTAATTAAGGAACACGGACGCAAATCGAAATTTATGGGGTTATTTAAACATCAGGATTTACAATGATTTAAGCTTCTAGCTGTCAGTTATCGGCTAAAACCGGGCTATTTTTAGCTTGTGGCAGAGGAATTGTCCTAATCTTAAGTCTGTGATGTTTCGACGCAAAGTAGAGTATAATGGAAGATTGGTCTAAACTTATACCCAGACTACTTATACTGAATATTCATTGTCAAAAAATATGACTGAAACTATTCGCTTTTTGATGTGTTCTCCCGATCATTACGATGTGGATTATGTGATTAATCCTTGGATGGAGGGCAACATTCACAAATCTTCCCAAGAAAAAGCTAGGCAACAATGGCAGCAGCTTTATCATGTTCTCAAAGATCGGGCGCTCGTGGATTTAGTCACACCAGAAAAAGGCTGGCCCGACATGGTTTTTACCGCTAATGCAGGTTTAGTTCTGGAAAAAACTGTCGTTCTCAGTCGCTTTTTACACAAAGAAAGACAGGGAGAAGAACCCTATTTTAAACAGTGGTTTGAAGATAACGGTTTTACAGTTCACGAACTGCCCAAAGATTTACCCTTTGAAGGTGCAGGAGACGCACTATTAGATCGGGAAGGACGTTGGTTATGGGCAGGATATGGCTTCAGAACCGAGTTAGATTCCCACCCTTTAATCGCTAAATGGCTCGATATCGAGGTTTTATCCCTACGTTTAATCGATGAACGTTTTTATCACCTTGATACCTGTTTTTGTCCCCTTAGTGGCGGTTATCTCCTCTACTATCCTGATGCTTTTGATGCCTATTCTAATCGGTTAATTGAGTTAAAAATTCCCGAAGAAAAACGCATTATCGTTGAAGAAGCCGATGCGGTTAACTTTGCTTGTAATGCTGTGAATATCGGTGAAGTAATCGTCATGAATAAAATTAGTGACGATTTACAACATAAGTTAGCGTCAAAAGGGTTTGAAGTGGTACAAACTCCCCTGACGGAGTTCTTAAAAGCAGGAGGAGCCGCTAAATGTTTAACCCTGCGTACCACCGAACCCTTAATTCCAGACCATCACGCTAATGTCACCATTGAAAGTCGCATTCTCCAGCTAGAAGGTCATCTGCTCGACGCGGGAATTATGAATAAAGCTCTCGATGTTGTGGTAGGAAATGGGGGCAGCTTCAAGGTTTTAAACTTCACTTTGGGGATTGAGCGCCAAAGTACCTCCTCGGCCGAAGTGCGGGTTTCTGCACCCTCTCACGAGGTAATGGAGGAGATCATGGTACAATTGATCGACCTCGGTGCGGCCGCTCGTCCCCAAGAAATATGTGATGTCAATACCGCAGTGGTGGCACAAGATGGGGTCGCTCCCGATGATTTTTATGTCAGCACCATCTATCCCACGGAAGTGCGGGTTAACTGTGAATGGGTGCGGGTGGAAAATCAACGCATGGATGCAGCCATCGTCGTCACTGAAGGTCCGGAAGGCAAAACCGCGAAATGTACTCTGCTGCGGGATTTAAAAGCTGGCGATCGCGTTATGGTGGGAGTTGAGGGCATCCGTACTATCCGACAGGCGGAATCCAGGGAACAACGCAACAGCACCCAGGAATTTACCTTTATGGGTGCGGGGGTTTCCAGCGAGCGCCGAGTCGAGTTAACCGTGGAGCAGATTGCCTGGGAAATGCGTAAAATTCGCGACCAGGGCGGTAAAGTGGTAGTAACGGCAGGTCCGGTGGTCATTCACACTGGAGGAGCGCAACATCTCTCCCGTTTAATCCGCGATGGTTACGTTCACGCTTTACTGGGGGGAAATGCGATCGCAGTTCACGACATGGAACAGGCGATCATGGGTACTTCTTTAGGGGTAGATATGCAGAAAGGCATCCCCGTGCGCGGTGGCCATCGTCACCACCTCAAGATTATCAACCTCATCCGTCGCCACGGCAGCATCGCTAAAGCTGTATCGGCCGGGGTATTGACAAAAGGCGTAATGTATGAATGCGTCAAGAATAATGTCCCCTTCAGTTTGGCCGGTTCAATTCGCGATGATGGTCCGCTTCCGGATACGGAGATGGATTTAATTAAAGCACAGGAAGAATATTCGCGCTTAATTCAAGGTGCAGACATGATTCTCATGCTGTCTAGTATGCTCCATTCCATCGGTGTGGGCAATATGACACCGGCGGGGGTGAAAATGGTCTGTGTTGATATTAACCCGGCCGTGGTGACAAAATTAAGCGATCGAGGTTCCGTAGAATCCGTGGGTATTGTCACCGATGTGGGTTTATTCCTGAGTCTGTTAACCCAACAGTTGGATAAGTTAACCCGTCCCTTGGTAGAAACGGTTTAAAACCAATACTCTAAAACATAAAACTTATGAGCTTTGGGGGTATTTAAACCCCCTTTTTTGGGACTATTAACCCCTATCTCTATAGGTGAGTTAGCAATGGGTAACTAGAATAATAAAGGAGAACCATTGCCGAAAAACGAGAGCGCTATGCCAGAAGAAACTATTTGGATTATCACCGCAGAAGATACCCCCGTCACCCCCGATAAAGATGCGAAAGGAAACGACACCTATGACAATCCCTGGGACACGAGGAAAACTATCACCGAAGCTGCGACTCGCGGCGTAAAAGTGAGCATAGAGAAGTTAGAGACAGAACTCTCCCATTTTCTCCAGCTTATCGGCAAAGTCTTCAATCAAGCACAGAAACAGGTCAACCAACAAACCGGTTTTAAACTCGACGAAGTAGAGCTTTGCGTAGAGATTACCGGAGAAGGTGAAGTAAAATTGTTAGGGACGGGGATTAAGACCGGCACTAAAGGCGGATTAACCCTAAAATTCAAGCGAGACGAGAAAAACACACCGACTGCGGACTAATGGCGAATCATGGGTTAATTATCGGGATAAATCAATATCAGCGCTTGAAACCGCTCAAATGTGCCAAGCAGGACGCGGTAGAGATGGCGCGTTATTGTCGTGACGAAATTAATTTTGACGAAGTTTTCCTGTTTACCGATGAGTCTGACCCAATAACCGCGCCGAATGGTTCCCAACAGGAGACGAAACCGACGTACACAAACCTAATGGCTTTCCTGCACGACTTTTTCGAGTCGCAACGCTTGGAAACCGGCGATAATTTCTGGTTTTTCTTCAGTGGCCACGGATTACGCCATCAGGGACAGGATTACCTCGTTCCCAGCGAGGGACACCCGACCTTAATCGAACAGACGACCATTTCCCTCAATTACGTTACCCAACGTTTACGGAGATGCGGTGCAGATAATATCATTCTCTTTCTCGATGCCTGTCGCAACGAGAACGATTTTAGAAATAAATCCGTAGGCTGGCAAAAGCAACAGGGAGTGATAACCATCGCTTCCTGTAGTCCGACGGAGGAATCCTACGAAATTCCCGAACTACAACAGGGTTCCTTTACCTATTCACTTCTAGAGGCTTTACGAATCCAAGGGGAAAATAACTGCGCTACGGTAGAAAGACTCTGTAATCGTCTCCGCGAAAGGATTCCCGAAATCAACCGACAACACAACAAACCCCCGCAAACCCTCCATTCTATTGTCGAACCGCATTATAAAAATCATCTGATTCTGTTACCGAAACAGGCAAAGACTCCCGATATAGAGTTATTGCGAGTGGAAGCTTTAGAGTTGGAAGTGGAGGGAAAGCTAGAGGAAGCGCGACAGTTGATGAGACGAGTTCTGGCTTTGGATACAACCAGACCTAAATACTGGCAAGATTACGACAGAATTAATCGAAAATTAGCACAACAACCCGTCCCACCTTCCCCTAAAACGGAACCGATAAATCGCGAGTCGGCGAAAACGATAACAGAAACCCCGAAACCCGCAGCACCGAAACTGGAAGAAATCGAACTAAAAAGTGCCAAAGGAATCGATTATCGGAACTTAGAGGATTTATTAAAACGGCAGCAATGGAAGCAAGCGGACGAAGAAACCGCAAGAGTGATGCTACAGGTAGCTAACCGAACAAAAGAGGGATGGCTACGGGTAGAAGATATCGATAATTTTCCCTGCGAGGATTTGCGAACCATTGACCAATTATGGGTTAAATATAGTGGCGGTCGCTTTGGTTTTTCCGTGCAGGCGAAAATCTACCGCGAACTCGGTGGGACGCGGGAGTATAATGAAAGAGTTTGGAACGCTTTCGGAGATAGAGTAGGCTGGCGAGTGAATAATATCTGGATATACTACAAAGATGTTACTTTTGACCTAAAAGCACCCCATGGACACCTCCCTCATCGAAGTGTATTCTTTTGGGAGGGGGGTTGGGAGGGGGGAATGGGATTTCTTCTCTCGCGTCGAGACTTGTAAAATGTAACATATAAAGGTTACAGCCAATTTTTAAGAATTGTATCGGGTTGATTTTCCACGAAGCCTTGCGGGTTCTGGGTTTTCGATACCTGTCACCCAGGCCCCCCGTCCGGTCTGCGACATGATTGTAGTATGTCCCCGGCGACGCGGGGGTTGTAGGCGTTGGCAAAAACGAACTGATCCGCCACCGCGAGAATTTCTGGGGTGACTTCCTCCCACTCCTCCCACCAGAGAGACAATTGGCCCGGAGAGGATTTTTTAGACCTTTTCTTCGGCTTTATCCCCGCGAGTAGCTTACTTCCCCAGTGGTTGCGGGTTTCCGGTTTCGGTCGCGGCCGGTATTTCTTGCAGAATCCGCGATATTTGGCCGCGCATTCCTCTAGGGTTTCTCCCAGACTCAAAAACGCAGGATGCCAAGTGGTTAAGCCATCGTCTCCGAGTCGGTCATAGACCCCGTAATCGCTAAAATCGTAGAAGAATCCGACTTGGACTCCCGCAGCCTTCGGATTGGCGTGAATATAGCGTAGGGTATTCAGCGCTCGCTTAGTATCCGTGGTGGGAAAACCGCTACTGTGATAGCGTTTCTCCCAGAAGTGACCAGTTCGATTCAGCATTCGGTTAAAACACATGGCGGTGTACCAGTTCAACCAGTGCATGATTTTGGGCAAGTCTTCCGCGTCTTTCGGTTCGATGAGATAGTGAATATGGTTACTCATCACACAGAGCGCGTAGAGTTTGAATCCGTACTTTTCGATCGCTTTTTTGATAGCGTAGAGTAACACCTGTCGGCATTCTAGACGGGTCAGGCGAAATTCTCGGTTATTACAGCGAATGGTTATATGATAGGAATAGCCTGGGATTAGTTCTCGTTTTGCTCGTGACATTTTGCGTATTTTTCCCCGCGAGGACTTGTAGAATATAACACCTAACAGAAAGATACCGCTATCTTTATCCTGTCCGCGACTTTTATCTGTTAACATGGAACTGTAAACATATTACTAATGCTCAAATTCAGAAAAAACTTCTCAATATATGCGCGGATTTCGGCTATAAATTACCGCTAATCTGTACACCTTACGAGTTAATGGGAGAATGAGCCATGTGGGAAGATGAAATACTCGAAGAAATTCATAAGATTAGAGAAGAACACGCCAAGTCTTTCAACTACGATATAAAAGCGATTTGCGCCGATTGGAGGGAGAGACAAGGGAAAAGTGGTAGAAAATTAGTTCGGTTAAATACCGCCCAAAACATGACAAAAAATAGCGAAAATGATACTATTGAGAGAACCAAATGCTAGAAATTAACAAAAGCTATGTATTAGACAAGGATCAAAAGCCGATTGCCGTTCAGATTCCCATTGCTGAATTTGAAAAAATCGAAGAAATCCTAGAGGATTACGGACTAGGAAAACTCATCGAAGAAGTTGAAAATGATCAAATCCTAGACAAAGAAAAAGCCTGGCAATACTGCCCGTATATACTGTAAAATCTATTTTATAGAAGTCTATAAAGAAATTGGCTAAATTACAATATAAATGCCTTATTTAAATCCCAATGCGACAATCCCACCAGCTAAATTAACCCGGTATTTGCTAGTTTTACAACCAAAAGATGATAAATCAGGCTTTCTGGCACAAGCGGGATATAATTTAGACAACTGGCAGGTATTGGAACAAGATTTAAGACGTATTCTTCTCAACGAGGCCACCTTAAATAAACCAACAAAGTTCGGTGATATTTATGAAATTAAAGGACTTTTACAAGGGGTGAACGGGATAAACTTACGAGTCTCTACCTATTGGATTATCGACTCACTTACGAAAGAAACAAGATTTGTGACTTTATTACCAGATTAAAAGAGTTAGACTATGAAATTTGATATGTTTTCCGAAGTTCAATTAACCGAAGATTTGCCAGAATCTAATTTGTCTCGTGGCACTCACGCGATTATCGTGGATTATTGTCCTCGACCCGAAGGCCAAGAGGATGGCTATGTTTTAGAAGTGTTAAATAATCAGGGAAAAGCCTATACAGTTATCGCTGTAGAAGTTTCCAAGATTGAATCAATTCAAAATATTAAACAGGATGAATTGCAAATTATATAATTCTGTTATTCTTAGTGGATTTAATCCCCCATCCTAGCAATGGCGAAATGGGAGCAATTTTAGAAGTTTTTAACGCTCTCGGTGAGTCAATTTCAGTAGTAACCTTTGGGGTGGTTGGGTTTCGCTTAAACAATCGAATTGAGCCATTTTCGACCCAGTATTGTTTCGCTCAACCCAACCTACAATAATTGCTTATATTAATTTCTGATTAATTGCCAATTCATTGCCGACACAAGAGTTAAAGCGATAACAATTCATTGCTGTATGTAACAATATAAGAGGAGTGCGATCGCTGATCTTGTAGGGTGCGAAAACGCGCGTGTAACGCACCGCTAATGTTTGGGATAAAATGGAGAAGTTTCAAGGCGATCAAGTGCGATCGCATTGAGAAATGATCGAGGTCAAGCATGACAGTGCAATAACTTCGTTACAGAGATAGGATAGTAGAATAGAGGGGGCTACCATACGGCTGCTTCAGGCTTTAATTTAGTCTTGTCGATCAGTTATTATCATGAAAGAAAAAGTGTACTTGGATTCCACGGTTCCGAGTTATTACTTTGATGAGCGTGAAGCTCTAAAAACTTTTACCGAAATCACAAGGAAGTGGTGGTCGGAGATGTCCAGTTATTATGATTTATATATTTCGGATGCTGTGCTTCAAGAACTAACCAACGGAAACTATCCGCGTAAAGCTGAAATTATTCATTTGGTTTCGACGATTCCTTTACTACCGCCGACTTCTGCTCTTGAACAAGTTGTCGAGTTTTATCTTGCCAACTATGTCATGCCAAGGTCTCTTGTGGGCGACGCTCTACATCTTGCCTATGCCAGCTATTTCGACATTCAATATCTCGTTACTTGGAATTGCAACCACCTAGCGAATGCTAACAAACGGAAGCATATTCGCGTTATCAATGCCCGCCTTGGTTTGTCAACACCTGAAATTGTCACACCACTTGAACTATTCAAAGAGGAGAATAACTTATGATCCACTCAGAGATTTTGCAAGAAAAAGATAAAACTCAAACAAGATTATCGGAGGAATGCACGTCTATCCATGACTATTTAGTTAAGTCTCGCATTGCTGCGGAAAAGGCTGCGGAATCCTACGGGTTTACTCTCAAGTATGCTGAAGAAATTCATAAAATTCGAGAAGAACACACCAAAGCTTTCAACGCCAACACAACAGCCTCTTAGGTTGGCTTGAGCGAAACGCTATAGATTAATTCTGATTAATTGCCAATTCATTGCCAACACAAGAGTTAAAGCGATAACAATTCATTGCTGTATGTAACAATATAAGAGGAGTTTATCTCAGGAGTTCCACAGTGATTAAAGAGCTAGACCGTATTACTGTTAATCCACAAATATGTCTTGGACAGCCAACGATTCGAGGAATGCGTATCACTGTAGGATTTGTTCTGAAACTGTTGGCTAGTCAGTTATCTATTCAGGAAGTCTTAGAGGCTTATCCAGAGTTAGAGGAGGAAGATATTCGTCAGGCTCTTAATTATGCAGCTTGGGCTGTATCCGATTATATCGTTAGCTTCACTTCGGCATGATTTCTTATTCCGAGGCTCTGCCTTAGAACACCATATCTAAGGCTCTACCTTAAACCAGTATTCAGGTAGAAACTGAAGAGAGCGTTCCCCGGTAGAATATGGTAACGGGATAAAATTGTCAAATCCATATCTTCTCGTGAATCGATTAAAATATAGTTATTAGTTAATATCCATCTCACAACAATTTAAATCATGAAAGGTATTCAGTATATTGTCGATGAAACAGGAGAAAAAACAGCAGTTGTTATCGATCTAAAAGAATGGGGTCAACTGTGGAATGAGTTTTATCAAAATTTACTCGATCGCTCTCCCGTAAATGAAGACTGGATAAATCGATCGCCTTTTCGAGAAAAATTAGATCAAGCTCTGACATGGAATGCTAATCATCCACCGCAGTTATCAGATCTAGAATCCCTAGAGAGCAAACTCGACAATCATGAGTGCTGAAGAAAAGGCTAGAAAACTAAGTAGATTGAGCGATGCAAATTCCATCTAAAGCAATTATTCCAGAGGATAAACTTACTCGTTATCTTCTCGTATTCAGAGACAAAGATGACAAATCAAAATTTTTAGCACAAGCAGGATTTACTCTCGATAATGCGCCCAGTTTGCAAAGAGCGATTATTCAGCTAATTACCGTAGAAGATGCGATCAAAGATGGTAAAAATGAATACGGTATCTTTTATCGAGTTGAAGGAATGCTAGAAGGAGTTAACGGAATCAATTTAGCAGTGGTTACAATATGGATACTGCGATACATTGACGACTGTTTTCAGTTTGTTACTCTCAAGCCCCGAAAGGATAGATAATTATGGATGTTAGATTATACGATCATGTGGTTCTTTGTCTTGATGTTCCCGAAGACAATCTAAAATCGGGAGATGTGGCAGTATTAGTGGATTTAATCCCCCATCCTAGCAATGGCGAAATGGGAGCAATTTTAGAGGTTTTTAACGCTCTCGGTGAGTCAATTTCAGTAGTTACTGTGCCAATTTCGGCGATTAAACCCCTACAAGCAAATGAAATATTTACCGTCCGCTCTTTGGTGAAAGTTGAATAAGTTAAAATCAAAGAGAATATCCCTATCGCTGCAATTTTAATCACCGATGACTCTCCTGAAAGATAGCAAAAAAATTCGTTTTATTGACCTTTTTTGTGGTTTGGGAGGGTTTCGAGTCGCTATTGAACAAGTTTGTCGCCAACAAAACTTAGAATCTGATTGTGTCTTTTCCTGTGATATAGATAAAGACGCTCGGGCAATTTATCACGCTAATTTTGGCGACAAACCCCAGGGAGATATTACCGAAATCGCCGCCCTAGATATTCCCAATCACGATATTTTAATGGCAGGATTTACCTGTCAACCTTTTAGTATTTGTGGTGATTTAAAGGGATTTGAAGATACCAGAGGCACGCTATTTTTTGAGATTGCTCGCATTTTAAAAGCCAAACAACCCGCAGCATTTATTCTGGAAAATGTCAAGCAATTGCAGGGACATCAACAGGGAAAAACCTTGCAAGTTATTCTCGATACTCTGCAAGATTTAGATTACCATACCGATGATCGGGTTTTGAATGCGCTTAATTTTGGCCTACCGCAAAAAACGGAATCCATCAGGCCATTGGGTTTGAGCATTATAAATAATATCCGTGAGGATGGTATTTTGGAGATTAGCCAGACGCAAATCGGCGCTGCTTAAATCCGCTTGTTGCAAATTGGTTCCTAACAAACTAGCTTGACGGAGAATTGCACCGCTAAGATTGCATTGGCTAAGATTGGCAGTGCCGAGGTTGGCCCCACTAAGGTTAGCTTGACTAAAGTTCGCTTTTGCCGCTTGCACAGACCACAAAATCGCCTTGCTTAAATTGGCACCCCGGAAGTTAACTGATTCTAGATTGGCATAGCTAAAGTCAAATTCACTGAGATTCAGACCAGATAAATCCAAACCTTGTAAATTTTCACCGTTTAAGCCGATCTTTAAGCCATTGTTGATCGCGCTCTCCAGTTGTTGACGGGTGACGCTAGACATTGTGTAGCAAGGAAAAAGTAAAAAAGCCTGTCAAGACGGGGAGCTTGCCCGTCTTAACATGATTAAAACTGGATTCGATCGCAGTTAACCAAACAAGGGTACAGTAACCCAATAACGTTTACGATAACCATTGCCAAAGTTAACTTCGATCGCTTTGCGGGCGATCAAAATCGCCTCATCGCCGTCAATATCGTAGCCAATCTCGGTGGAATTGGGTACAGTGGTGAATTCTAGAGGCATTCCAGCGCCACCGCGAGCAGACAGGGAAGCCAATTGTCGGCTAAACTCTGCCGCTAGTAACTGCTCATAGTTGCTAGGTTCGGGTGCTAAGACAGGAGCGATATCACCCTGGGGAGGCGGCGCACTGGCAGAGCGTACAGGACGACTACTTAACTGTTCGAGCGAGCGGACTGATGAATGCACATCGGTGACAGTACCATCATTATCCAGGGCAATTCGCACCGTACCCGCCCCCGGGGTAATCACTGGGACACCATTAATCAACTGTCGGAATTGGACAATCACACCAGTAGTAAACGGTCCGTCCAATTGTCCCGAACCGTTAGCCGTACCGCCGGCTTCGGAAGATAAGATAATTCGATCGAACACCACTGGGACTTCTTGGTCAAGACCGTAACGCCAGACGGCCTCCTGGGCTAAGGTTTGGGCGCTGTCCATAGCCAAGGGGTTGTAATTATAACGGTTAGGAGTTGCCAAACGAACATCAATTGACCCATCACTACCGTAGGCGATGCTTTGTTCCCCCGTCACCACGCGATAGGAGCCATTTCTGGTACTACCAACTTCTGACGGGATTTCCAGGTCAAGACCAAATCGTGCCGCTAGGCTGCGGGCAGCGGGTCGAGTAGCGTCTAGGGGTTGCAAACGACCGACGAGGAGATGCTGGGGTAAGACCAGTTGTGGTTGGCTACTGCGAGCCACATTGTACCATCGCCACCAATACCAAGCATTACTGACCCGTTCGCGAGAAAAATAGCGTTCATTAAAGAGACGATTTTTCGCCTCATCCGCACTGGCACCGCAGGCCACCACCGAGGGGGCCTGGTCGTGGGCAATGCGCCAACTAGCATCTAACCAAGCGGTACTTAAAGGCTTATTCTTGTTCCATTCTTCCCAGAAAAATTTACCGTAATTGGGATTATCCCAACTAACAGTTTCATAGCCGAAGAGCATTCGCCAACCGCGATTACTACGATGCCAAGTGCGAATCGGGTTGTGACCGCCCAGAACCCGCAGGGAAAGACAGGTAGACAGAAAAATGTATCTGACCCGCTCGTTACCCCAAATTAACTTATCACTGCTAGAGACGATCGTACAACCTTCGCTACCCCAAGGTTTGCTCATCGGTAGATAAAACACGCCATTGGCATCCATCCCGCCATGACCAGAGTGATAGAAGGCCATGACCGCATCTACCCCGTAGGTATCTTGCCAATCATCGTAGGGTTCGTAGTAAAGCCAGGGTTGTACGCCACAATCCTGATACCAAAAGTTTAAGGGGGTAAACTTTTTCACATAGTCTAACCAGCCTTGGGCATCTTCATGGGTATAGCGCAGGGTGCCAAAGGAGCAACCACAGCCCACTTCAATACTACAGCCGCCATAGAGATTCGCTCCGCCACGCAGGCCATCTTTGCTATCCTGACCGAGGGGGTTTTCGGCAAAGAGAGGAACGGCGGGAATTTCTGGTGTTTCGGACTTAGGAAGGTTAGCTGCGGGGGGAATTTGAGTCGGTTGTGTTAATGTCATGGTATTTTCCTCGTTAAATCTTGAAAAAGTTTTAAAAAACGTAAATTTCCTGAATCACGTTGTTTTCTAGACGCAGATTGACGGGAAATTTTCTTTCCTTAGCGGCGGACAGCAGGGTAAGCATCCCCAAGAAAACACTGTCACTCTCGCTGGCAATCTTGCGCCAGCCGAGGCCGTCCACATAGGCGGCCGCATTGCGTTCTTGGTTAATCATCCACAAACCGGTAATCTGCTTTTTCTCTAGCCAAGCACTGCCGGGGACAGTGAAGGTCATCGTGGCAGCAACGGCAGAAATCTGGGCGATTTTTAGGCCAGAGTTGCTACCATCCCACCATTTGCCAGCAGGACTGGTGCTATCGGAAAACTCGGTTTTATAGGAGGCTCGAAATAGGTCGGCGTTATCACCAGCATTCACGTCTTTCTCCAAATCGAAGCGATTATCGGCCTGTTCTAAGGAACATTCGTAGTGTTGGCTAGGAGTCATCTGTTCCTCCTCGTTACCATTCTTCTGTTCGTCCACGTGCCAGATGGCTAGGCCCGCATCGGGGAGGAATGTATCCCGGCCAGTTTTCTGCCGGTTTTCGATCAGGAAATACTCGTTAGCGTTCTTACTGTAGAGGTAAAACTCATTCTTGGCCGCAGGAAGACTGGCGGTAAGACCTGGAGTTATCGCTGTCACTTTGCTGGCCCAACCGGCTTCATTTTTGAGGTAGGCACAAACTTGTACGGGATTTTTATCATTGCCTCCGTAACACATCAGACAATAATTACCCACTCCTGCCGATTGACCGCCATAATCGTAGAGATCGGGAAAATCGCAGATCATGTGACCATTTTCATGACAGAAGGTACGCAAGGTCAGTTCACTACCCATATTGGTGATTTGGTAGTCGTATAACTTCTTGCCCCCCCCGACATCGTAGGGTGAAGCTAAACTCCAGGAATGAGGCCATAGTCCTTCGGCCCAATTGTTGACCCGCGGTCCGACATAGAAGACATTTAAGGCATAAATTAAACCGTTACTATCACTACTCAACTGACTAAAGTTAAAGCCTTGGGATTTCAAATAATTGAGGGCTTCTAGAATCAGTTCTCGGGCGCGAGTACCATAGTCGATCGCTGGATCGGTATAATAGGAGCGATTATGGGCGGCGGTGTAATATTGGGTGACAACATTGGTATAGGTTAATTTTCCCTGGGAGTTGTCGTAGAAATAATCCCGTACTGACCCTTTATTGCCAAATCCGGCGTAACCAGGTAGGTTACAGAAGTTGCTGACTTCCTGTTGGGAAATGCTGGCGGCAACGTCGGGAAACTTAATCAAGATACATAATCCCAGATAGTTGCCCACAGTTACTGTTGAAGCTGGTCTGGCATCAGCACTGGTCGTCGCACTGATTCCCTGCAGCTGAGTTTTTTTTTGCTGACGACGGACTCGCCATTGACTGAACCCTTCCTGTAGCATCGGTGCGCTCTGAGCTTGTTGTTTGGCACTCTCGGTCTCGATGCTTAGATGGGGCTGGATGCCGAGGCTTTGGGGTGCTACTTGGCCGACTATCCCATCGGTGGCTATCAGTTGGCTTTTGTCTTCGGAAAGCTGGGCGTAGGTGTAAAAACCATTGTCAGGGTTTTTGACCACGGTATAGCCATCTAGGGTTTCAAAAACAGCATAATACTGGTTTCCCGATCCCCTGACCCGGATAGTGCTGCCGTCGGGATTGGTGAAGGTAAATTCCTCATTCACAAAGGGTGTAGGCATAGATTTGATTCTCCTTGCCAAAGAAATTTTGGCTTTCTCGATGAGAAGCTCTGTTCAAGAACTAAGTACAGGACAATGCACAATTTCAATAATCATCAAATTTTTCTGGGTTAACAATACGATGATCCGCGTAGGGAATTATGAAGATATCGCAGCAATCTGCCCTTTCAGTAGCCCCAACTTTTCGAGGGCAACTATAACCGCTGCCGTCCGAGTTTGTACCCCTAGTTTCCCGTGAATATGTTCTAGATGTTTTCGCACGGTTCCTTCGCTACATCCGATAACTTTTGCTATGGCGGCATTACTTTTATCTTGGGCAATCCAAAATAGCACTTCTGCTTCCCTTTTAGTCAGTCCCAACAATTCTAAGGCCGCAATCGAAAAAGAGGGCAGTTCTTGTTCTTCTAAGATTAGGAGAAACTGTTCCCCGATCAGACTGGGAATCAGAAAAATGATTAACTGTCGTCCCTCTTGTTCTAGGCGTAAGGGTGAACAGGAAAAGGCTTGGTCATCCTTGGCTAGGAGTCGGGCAATCGGATGTTTAAACCACTTTTGCAAGGGTTCTGGTAAGGTGTTCGGGGTATGGGAGAGGGAATACTGGTACAGCAATTGTTCAGATCGTTCCGTAAGCATTTGCACGCTTCCAGCTATATCCATGACTATTAAACCTATCTGCTGGCAAAATTGGGGTAATCGTGGCTTTATTGCTTTTATTTGATTATATTTGTCCTTATTGTTTTCTGGCTCTCTCTCTGGGCTAGATAGCAAAGCTGCGAGACAGCGATCGCAACTTACTGAGAGCTTTGGCATCAATCCCATAAATTTCTCCACTATTCAAATAATTATCACAAAATCCATCTTTCTGCCCTAGTGGTGACGCTCTTATCTCAAGGCCTAGTGCTTGCTCAGAATATCTGTACTTTTAGAAAGCAGCAAATAGGCAACAGAAAATTAGGAAACAAACAAGAAAATATCTATGTCATCAACATCAGTCGCAGTGACAGAGTTCCTTAAAAAAGCCCCCTGTTAACTATAGTTTCCTTTCATAAAACGCCAATTCAAGTCTGAATTACATGACTGTCTGCTCCATCCTCATAGAATACCTCATTCGGGTTACGATAGTCAAGACATTTTCGAGGACGATTGTTAATCAAGTTTACGGCTCTTTCTACCTCCTCAAACTTGGCTAAAAATACCTCTAAAGTTCGATTTATTCTTTGACGTAGCTGTGCTATAAGGTGATGAATTATCCCCATTAAGTTAGGATATTATCCAGGTCTTGCTAGGGATGCGATCGATGAATTTACTTAAAGATAAGCAGAAAATTCGTTTTGTTGACCTTTTTTGTGGTTTGGGAGGGTTTCGAGTTGCTATTGAACAAGTTTGCCGCCAAAAAAACTTAGAATCTGATTGTGTCTTTTCCTGTGATATAGATAAAGATGCTCGGTCAATTTATCACGCTAATTTTGGCGATCAACCCCAGGGAGATATTACCGAAATTGCCGCCCTAGATATTCCCAATCACGATATTTTAATGGCAGGATTTCCCTGTCAACCCTTTAGTATTTGTGGTGATTTAAAGGGATTTGAAGATACCAGAGGCACGCTATTTTTTGAGATTGCCCGCATTTTAAAAGCCAAACAACCCGCAGCATTTATTCTGGAAAATGTCAAGCAATTGCAGGGACATCAACAGGGAAAAACCTTAGAAGTTATTCTCGATACTCTGCAAGATTTAGATTACTATACCGATTACCGAGTTTTGAATGCGCTTAATTTTGGTTTACCGCAAAAACGGGAACGGATTTTTATCGTTGGTTTCCGAGAAGCGCGGGGTTTTATCTGGCCAAAACCAGCTTTATCTAGAACAAGTTTAACAGAAATCTTAGAGGAAAATGTCTCGGATTTTTATTATGCTTCCGAAAAAATTCAAAAAAGTCGCCTTCTGAAAAGAGAGGGGAAAAAACCTTATAGTGAACCGACTATCTGGCACGAAAATAAAGGAGGAAATGTCAGTGCTTATCCCTATTCCTGTGCCTTGCGAGCGGGAGCATCCTATAATTATTTGTTAGTGGATGGGAAAAGACGCTTAACAGAAAGAGAAATGCTACGTTTACAAGGTTTTCCCGATGATTATCAAATTGTCGGCAGTTATCAAACTATGCGAAAATTAACCGGTAATAGTGTAGCGATTTCCTGCGTAGCTGCTGTGGTTAATTCTGTAATCGAGTCTTTGTTAGATGTTGCTCAAGCATCAACTAATTCATTCTCGTTAAATCGACAACTTAATTAAGTTTATTTTCGACTCAGGAGTTTTAGATAGTGGTAAGTATTCAGGACGCTTTTAATTCCCTATATAGAGAGTAAAAGCCTAGGATATTATAGCTTGTTTGAGTCCTAATTTATGTCTCTAAAATTAGCTGACCCATTGCCTTGAGAATTTGGAGCAGATTAATTGCTGATTCAGGATACATTAAATTAAGTTCTGGCATTATCTGATAAGTGGGGTTAGTTTCTTGTCTGAGATAGACGAACATATATTGTAAGCCATTAGTCGCTAATCCCCAAACTGAGGGTTGTCTTTCTAAGCTATTGTAGGCATAAGTCAGTAATTGAGGTAATCCCTGACGTACTTCGATTCCACTCTCTTTAGCTTCAATTACTAAAATCCAAAAAGGGATATTATTGACAGTTGATATCGAATTATTCACCGTGACAATATCAAAGCGTCCGCTAATAGTTTTATCTTCATCCACAAGGATAATATTATCAATCCCTTCTTCAAACCTAATCTTAATCGGATAACGATAAAAACCCGCTAACCGCAATAAGGGAAATAGGGTGAAAACTTTAACTTTTCCTTCTGATGCTTTATCTTCCATCAAATAGGGTCGAAAATCGTTGCGGATTTGAACAAGTTCTAATTTTTCTGCGTCGCTGACGGTTTCCAAAGCTAAAAGCTCTGTAAATGAAACATCCTCAAGCTTTTCTTGGAAATTGAGATGACGTTGAACATCAGCAAGGGTTAGTTTACTCGTTTTGAGGGTAAGCATTGATTTAGCAAGCAGTGCAGCACTGTTTCCCTGGTAGCGTAAAATAGGTTTCTCGGCTGTTCTTCCTAACAAAATAAGCCAAGACAGAAACACAAATTTAACAATAAAGTTGCTGCGTGGGGTGCGGATTGTTGATGTGGGTTTTTTAACAGAATTGGTAGCCTTCTAATGCACTTTACACTCGTCGGCGATCTACGATAAAGTTATTTTTGAACGAAAAGCACCCCAAGGTCATATTTCTTGTAGTTAGAGGTTTGATTGGGTTGGGGATGGTGGCATGGGATTGGAATGGGGAGAAGTGGGGTGGACTTAGGCTGAAACTCCTTCTCCCTGCTCCCTTCTCCCCTATAGTCTTAACGAGTAATTTAGATAGTCAACAGCTGACCAAATTTAGGTTACACTTCCTCTTGATGGGAAAGACTGTATCTTGAGAAAATAATGGGCTAAATAGACCCGTATTTAGGGGGTATTTTCCAGAAAAGAATCACTATAATTAAATAAAAATGGTACGCTATTTTTTCCCGATCCATCCATGACTAAAACCCGGGGCATTTGCGCCCCACCTTCGCGCCAAGCTTCGATCGCTTCTTTCTGTAAAACTAATCCTCCCCCCTGTTCTTTTAAAGTTTCTGCTAATAGTCTTTGTGCCTCAGCTTTCCCTTTAGCGCGATTAATTTCTGCCTGGGCCTGTTGTTCGGCTTCTTGGGTGATATAAACGGCTCTTTGGGCGCGTTGTTCCGCGATTTGTTTATCTTCGACAGCCCGAGCAAATTCCGGAGAAAAATTCAAATCTACCACACTGGTATCTAAGACTAGAATACCATACTTTTCTAACCGAGTCGATAGGGCATTATCAAAGTCTTCTTTTAACTCACTGCGTCGAGTAATTGCCTCCTCTACTGTTCTTTTAGCGGCGGCAATTTTAAAGGATTCTTGGGTTTGAGGGGCGATAATTTTAGCGACAATATTTTGTAGGGTACCTTGGGTTCTTCTAATTGCCACTACTTGAGTCGGATCAAGACGAAAATTAATCGCAAAACTAGCGGATAAATTTTGTAAATCTTTAGTGGAACTTTGGGCGGGAACTTCAAATTTTTGCACCGTAACATCGTAGATATCGACACTAGAAACAAAGGGAGGTTTAAAGTGAAATCCCTCCAATAAAACCCCGTCCTTAGCCTTTCCTAAAACACTTAAAACCCCCGCTTGTCCCGGGGTGATAATCACATAGGCATTAAAGGCCGCTAAAATGACAATAGTGGCCAATAATCCCCCGATCAGGGAAAGTAAATTAATAGCATCTTTCTGGTTCACAGTTTATACTCCTTGATGAGCGACTAAAGCGAGAATTTTTACCGCAATTGCTTGATTGACAGGCATCACTGACAGACGATTTCCTGTCCTTACTAATAATAATTCATCGGCGGTAAAATTTTGTTTTAAAATTCCTAGGGGCAGCAGTTGGGGAAAAAGGCGATCAAACTCAACTTTAACCGTCCACCAGCGCGGGCAATCTGGGGAGGATTTAGAATCATAGTAGGGACTATCGGTATCGAATTGTGTGGGATCGATCATATCAGTTTGCACTACTCGCATCAAGCCGACAATCCCCGGCGGGGTGGTATTAGAATGATAAAAAAAGGCTAAATCTCCCCGTTTCATCTGACGGAGAAAATTGCGCGCCTGATAATTTCGCACTCCCTCCCAAATAGTTTGACCATCTTTTTTTAAATCCTCGATACTATAGACATCGGGTTCCGATTTCATTAACCAGTAATTTAAATTCATCATTTATAGTTGTGATTAATTCAAATAAGCTCAAAAATATTTTTAGCCGTTCCTGTAAGCCCTGTCACCATAGGGTTATACCAAATCTGGTTATTAAAGACTGATTATTTATTCCTCCTGTTGCCTGTTGCCTTTTGCCTGTCCTGATATGTAGCCTATACTCAACGGATTTAGTATTAAATATAATTCACTTTGACTGCTTTTGTAGTTCTACTCAAACAATTATTGGGAAGAATGTATCTAAAAATACCTTTGTTAGGGGCAATTTTTAAGGACTATGAGCGTTCAAGTCTAGCTATTCTTGGCAACCGTCAGTTTTTCCCTATAGCTAAAAATAATTTATTCTCGATTATTAAATCGATCAATGTAAAATAAGATACATTGCTCTAAAAATCTCTAGCCAATCCATAGATTATCGGTGTTCCAAGCCACTCGCCGCCGTTTAGCCTTATGGTACACTGTTGTCACTGCCATACTACTGCTTTTTCTCGCTACGGGAATGTATTTTTATGTGCGGCATACCCTAGTGGATCGCATTGATGATACCCTCAAACACATCATTGAGGTGGTAAATCGTTCCCTCGTGATCGAATCGATTCCCCCGGATCAAGGACGTTATCGCGTCGATCCCCTCGCAAGTTTTCCCAGTCAGGGTAAATCCGTCGAGGACGATCATATAGATTTGGAATGGTTTGATCCCCAAGGTAATCTACTTTGGTCAACTCTGGCCGAATCCTTAGATATTCCCCTCCATCCCCACCGTCAAGGGGAAACTATTCGCTTATCCGATAATCGTCTGCTGCGACAAGTAACCGAAAGGGTGGAAATCGGTCATTATGTTTTGGGATATCTGCGGGTAAGTCATCCTTGGTTTGAGGTGACAAAACCGATTAGACAGCTATTATGGGATTTAATCGTCGGAATTTGCCTGATGATTGCCAGTGTCGCCTGGATTGGTTGGTTTTTGTCCGGTTTAGCCATTCAACCGGTAAAAGAGTCCTATCAGAGTTTAAAACAATTTACCGCCGATGCTTCCCATGAATTACGCAATCCGATCGCCACTATCCAAACTAACGTGCAAATGGCGATCGCCTATCCCCAAACTGGCCATCAACGCTTGCAAGTGATCGATCGTTTAACGGAAAGATTGGGCAATTTAGTCAATGATCTGCTCTTTTTAGCCCGTTCTGATAGTGGCATCGTCCAACCGATCGAGCAAGCTGTACCTTTGGATGCTTTATTGATGGAAGTGGTGGAAGAACAGCGTTTAATCGCCGATAAGCAGGGAATTTCCCTCTCTTTGTCGATTGTGGAACCGAATCAAGAGGATTTTTCCTACAGCGATGAAATGTTTACTATGCAGGGAGATTGGGATCAATTAGCCCGTTTATTCACAAATTTAATTTCTAATGCCCTAAAACACGCTTTTTTGCCCGAATCTGAGCCTAAAAATGTGGCAGTGGAATTGGAAAAAAGTAAACGCGATCGACAATCGGTGTTACTGGTACGCGTCAAAGATAACGGAATCGGCATTCCCGAGGCTGCTTTGTCCCATATTTTCGATCGCTTTTATCGTCTCGATCCCGCACGACAAAATTCTGCCACCTCCGGGGGAACAGGATTAGGATTAGCGATCGCTTTAGCGATTACCCTCAGTCATCATGGACAAATTAGCGTCGAAAGTCAGATCGATCGAGGAACAATCTTCACCGTCAGCTTACCGAAAAGCCATCAACGGGAGAAAAAAACCGAAAAGTCAGAAGCTTGACACCTCTGACTTCTTTTCATACCCCCAAGGGAATTCGAATCCCTGTCGCCTCCGTGAAAGGGAGGTGTCCTAGGCCACTAGACGATGGGGGCGTGGATTTCAGACCTTTTTAAATATAACAATAATCTTTCCGGGAGTCAAGGGTTTTGGCAAAAAATTTTTTTTATCCCGCCCTTGCACAATAGGATAGTCTAATTGAAGATGTTATCGCCCAAAATCCATGGCTGCCGATCCCTATAAAAGCCGACTGTTCAACCTGATCAACCGTCGTTTGATCCGTCTGAAAGATAACCTCGGCCGCGTCTCCCGTCGCGGTCAAAATGCGATCGCTATTGCCCTGCAAATAGCCCTCTATCCCGTCTATTTACTGGTACAATCCCTGCGGATGACGGCTAATCAATTGGGGAACAGTCTCCAGAAACAATTATCACCCCCCGGCAAAGAGGGGACGGATGCGATCGAAGAATTTCTCCAGAGCTTATCCGACCAAGAAACGCCATTTATTGGCATAGCAGCCGATCTAGAGGATCAAGCTTTAGTTTTCGTCACTAACGATCACCAGACTGTTAAAATCACCGATAATCAAACCCAAAGACAAATAGAAAAACAAATTAGAACGGCACTGGCTAACTACGCCCTCGAAAAACGGAAAATTAAGCGATTAAATCCTCAATATCCGCCTTTATTACCGAATTTTACCGACAAAAATCCTGTCTTGCCTCCGATCCGTTGGTTTTGGAACCTGCTACGCTGGGAACAACAGGGGCAAATAGCGATCGCCATAAATCTATTCCAGGAATCCCATCTCGTCAAAACCCCGACACCACCCTCCTTACCACTGCCTAATTTAAATTCTCAAGCGATTTTAGAAGTTATTGACGAAAAATTAGCAATTTTCGAGGCTAAATTTCTCGCTATCTCCCCCGCAATCCCCAGCAGTGTTAGCCACACCTCTAACCTACCTTCCGATCTCGTTAACCAGTCCCCGACTCTCGAGAAAAATTCCTCCTATCTCTGGCGACTTTATTGGTTAATTTATGCGGCGATCGAGCATTTCTGGGCAAAAGAGAAGAATAATTTAGAATATAGTGCTGATTCACCCGCTTTATCGGCAAAATATCCCCTAAGTCTTCCTAATTCTCTGCTGATCAGCTTCAAGCAACGTCTCCAGGATTGGCTAGAAAAACAAACCCAAGCGGATCCCTTCACGATCGGCAAACTCATCCAAGCGGCGATCGATCACTTCTTCTCCTCTCGCCAATCCCTGACATTTTCCGCCATCAGCGAGCAACCTTGGCTAGAATCCGCCGATATATTGGCTATTTCTCCCCAAGACTCCGAAAAACCGCGCCTTAACCCCGCTTATCCCCTTCCCCAGTCCCCAGGCACACCAGCCGAGCCTCATAGCACAAAAAAAGCTTTTAGTCAAGAAAAACAAAATAAATCTTTACAAAAAATCCCCCCGGCCGCCGCTGAAATTACTCCTGGAGAATCCCCCCCCGCAACCCAATTAGATCCCCGCTACGCTAGGGAGATAATTCAACCAATTAACGAAGAATGGTTAGAAACCGAATCAACCCCCGTCGGCTACGTTAAACACCCCTTAGAACGGATTTTAGAGGGATTAGATGCGATTATTTTATGGGTGGAGGAATTAGTTATTAAAATTTGGCGTTGGTTGCGGTACAATCGACGCATTTCTAAATTACTCAAACGCAAACGCTAAATCGATCGGTTTTGGGTATAGCCGAGCGGGGAGTCTTTCTGTTGCGAGAAACTTGAGACTATCTTTAGGGACTTACCTCTGTCAATCCCTAGCGCTGCACTTCACTTTTGAATGAACATTGGCTGCTCGGCAGTTAAGTTCATGGCTATAATCTGAAATTACCCAAATTTATCGACAAAAATAAGCTAAACTAACGGCAAAGATAATAAGTTTTGATTTTTTCCTTGGGATTACTTATGGACGGTATTTGTACCTTAGCCAACGATCGCATTTACGATCAATTAATCGCTCTACTCAACAGCATCGAGGTAAATGGGGGAAAAGATATTCCTGTTTGTGTCTATCCCTACGATGACAACACCGAACGTATCAAGGCGGAAATTGCTCAACGTCCTAATGTAGAGTTATTTGATAATCAGGAAATTATCGAACGCTGGGATAATTTCGCTAAATCTGCTTGGGAACCCCATCCTACCGCTAAAGAACGCTGGTTAAAGGCTGGTAGTAGAGGTTATCATCGTTTTGGTACCCATCGTCGTTATTGTGCCTTTGATGGGCCGTTCGATCGCTTTATCTACATGGATGGTGATACCCTATTGATGAGTCCCTTAGATCGGGTTTTTGCACAGTTAGATAATTATGATTGTGTAGTCTACGATTTTCAGCACAAAGATATCACCCACGTTTATGAAGTTACTTCCCCAAAATTATTAGAAATCTTTCCCCAAGAACGTCTTAACCAAGAAATTTTCTGTTCGGGTTTTTATGGCTCAAAAAAAGGTTTATTTGACGGGGAACGCCGTAATTGGCTCATAGAACAATTGCGAGCAGGAGAAGCAGAAATAGTTTATCCTATGGCAGTAGATCAACCTCTGTTAAATTATATGATGATGCGCTCAAATTTTTCTATATATAATCTAGCTCTTCAATTGCCTAAAGAAGAACGCACCGGCTGCTGTGTCACCTCTCCCCATTTTCAGGCTTTAGATAATATTCTTTATGACCACGACAAACGTTTGACATACCTTCACTACATTGGTTTATCTTCCTCTCTGTTCACGCGACTTTGTAGCGGTGAAAATCTCGATTTTCCCTATCGAGATATTTTCTTACACTATCGTTATCTCTACGAACCTAGTCAACGTCCTGTTTTTACCGATAGTCCCAAACCCTATCAACCACCTACCCCAACCTTTTGGCAAAAAGTAACCAGAAAACTCGGTTTAGGAAAATAATAATTAGGGTCTGCTGAAAAAGTTTGTTGGTGGGGGCAGGGTGTGGGGTGTGGGGTGTGGGGTGTAGGGTTTTACCGATTTTGAGGTAGTCAGTTACCTAATTTTCAGGGAAAAAGTACCTGAATTTTACCCCCGATCCCTCCA
>NZ_JAPZSZ010000316.1:0-2097 GCF_027532095.1 Microcystis sp. LE19-195.1E | reverse complement strand
CACCGCAAGAACGGTCATCTTCAAAAATAATAATTGTTCCTGTAGGAAGACGTTCTCCTTGTAACTGCCCTCGATTCCACATTCTCCAAGCAGTGTCATAACTGATCCCTTTTTTCTTAGCATAATCTGATAGTTTCATGTGAACTGCAACGTAAACTTGTACTAACCATATTAGCAGTTGTTTGCAGTCATTTGCATATATTTTTTACAAAACTTTACAATACCAATCCCTAAGAGCGTCTTCTGCGTCCGAGTGGCGTTGCCAAAACTCTCGTAATTTAACTTTACTGATCACGTGCATCGATCGCTAGTTTTATTGTTCTCTTTAACTTAGATAAACATCGATCGCTCTGATAATTATAGTGTATGCCAATTTTACCGATCGCCCCCCGCACCCTAGAAAAGAGCACCGCTTCGCGCATCTCTGGGAGATCGCCCTAAATCCCGAATCGAGTAATCAATAGCTAGATGAAGCATCAGAAATATAAATAATAAAAACCTTGACAAAATCGCGGGGGGCGGGTAATATTTGGGAGAATTTAGCTAAACAATGTATTCTATGCCACTTAAAAGTTCCCTTTGTTATTCCGTCGCCCTCGCCACGGTAGCCACCGCCACCCTCGCACCGGTTGCCAGCGCCGCAACTTTTAACTTTTCCTTCAGTAACGTAACCGGTCCGGTGAACGGAACCGTACAGGGGACGCTCACCCTACCGGACGGAGACGGGACAAATTTGGCCGCCACTTCGCTGATCGTGACTTCCGCTCCCGCCGCTCTGGGCTACACACTCCCCTTTGATGTTCTGGCGAATTTTACTTTTGTATTCGGTAATAGTTTTACGGTCAGTGGCGGGGTGATTACCGCGAGTTCATTTGCCGCTGAGAATAGTACCGAAGCTTTGACTCTGAATTTTTTACCTGGCTCCGTCGGGAATTTATTCTCTGTCGCGGGAGCAGGAGATGGATTCAGTGGTGTCGTCGATGTCAATAGTACAACCCTAACCTTCACTCCTGTTCCCGAACCGGCGACGGTTCTCGGTTTACTCTCCGTTGCCGGGGTCGGTTTATTGTGCAAAGGCCGGAAACTAGAAAAGTAATTTTGACCGACTGATCCCCCTGCCCTCCTTATCAAGGTGGGGTTGACTCATAGTAGGGTTGATTCATAGTAGGGTTGATTCATGAATCAACCCTACTTATCAAGGGGGGTGTCTGACAACTTTTAACACCTACCTACTTAACCAAAGGGATTAACGATCATCAATTGATTCTCGATTCGCTGACCATCTTGTAAATCTTCACTGTAGAGAATTTGACAGCCCGCTTCCAGAGCGCTGGCCAGTATTAAACTATCAAAGTAACTATATTGATAACGTTCCGCTAGATTCAATGCCATCTCTATCGTATTAACAGAAACGAGGATGATTGGGAATCCCTTAGAAACCTCTTGTACAGCGTCTCGAATTTGCGAATAGCTTAGGGAAAATTTCCGTTTTAATACATTTATCGTTTCATTTAAAACCTGTGTACTAATCCAAGCCTCACCCGATCGAACACAATCAATCGCTCGCTGTCGTTTATCCGGCTCATCCTCAGAATACGCGTAAATTAAGACATTAGTATCGATAAAAACTTTATCGGGCATTAGCCTCGTCCCGATCGAATGTAAATCCCCGTGTATTTAAAGAAATCGCCTCGAACATCGTTTTTTCAGTTTTCTGGCTCGGATCGGGGATGATTTCCGAGTCATCCAAAACAATCACCCGCATCATCTTACCTTCCCATCGAGAAGAATATCGGGGGGGAACGCTCACCCGACCCTTATGAATAACCGTCCTAAATTCGATCGCTTCCATACATGGCTCCAATTAAACCCTATCTCTACTTTAGCTCTAGAGTTAGGCGAGCGATTAAATCCTATCAGGGGAACTGGGACAACGGGAACACCGAAACGGAGACTTTGACATCCTCACCGCCGTAAACGGACGGTGATTCCTCACCACGCCACCTTTTTAGGATGGTCGTTGAATGGGGTTGACGCGACCCGGGATGCTGCTACCTTAGCGGTAGTCTTACGCTTTCCGACCCGTCCGTTTTGAGT
>NZ_JAPZSZ010000039.1:0-8744 GCF_027532095.1 Microcystis sp. LE19-195.1E | reverse complement strand
AATTTTAGAGGATTTAAACACATCGGGAATGGTTAAAAATCGTAAGTTATCCCGTGCCATATCAGACTTAGGATGGCGTTCTTTCCGAGATATGCTATCGGCAAAATCTGATAAATATGGGCGTAATTTTCGGATAATTTCTCGATGGGAGCCAACGTCTCAGCGATGTTTCTGTTGTGGGAATATCGGCGGGAAAAAAGCGTTAAATATCCGTGAGTGGGAATGTCTTTTTTGTGGGACTTTCCATGATAGGGATGTAAACGCCGCAATTAATATCCAGGTCGCCGGTGGGCAATCGGAGACCTCAAAAAACGGACGGGTCGGAAAGTGTAAGACTTCTGTTAAAGAAGCAGCATCCCGTGAAGCGTCAACCCAGCGGTCGGTCGTTCAATTAAGTTTGTTTGATCTGCCGGGAATCACCGTCCGGCCCCGGCGGTGAGGATGTCAAAATACAGAAGTAGGCATTGGGAATGGATGATGGCTAATAGCGAAAGTGAAGAGCGGCAGATAGCTTTGGCAATATACACAAATATTAGTCCCGTCCGCTGTCCGCTCGACTGGGCTGTTATGCGGCATATTCATCGATTACCCCAAAATTACATCCGTTTCAGCAACTCATCATACTCATCATGTGCGCCAATCCAGTACCAATAAATATGCTCAGACTCTAACAAACCCAAAGCCCGATAGTTAAGGCTGACACGAGCGGAGTAGATCGGTTGCTTTTGACTGACTTGTTTAAACTGAAGGCTGGGGTGATAAGGATCTTCTTGCCAGAGTGCATAAGCTTTGGCTGCTTGTTCCTGAACTGATGCAGGAAGATTATTAAGCTGTTTACGAAACGTTTTGGTGACACTTGATTTCATTTTTGTGTCGGAAATACTTCACTGGCTAGAGTAGTTTCACCCATTGCTATTTCCTGACGCACCATCGCAGTCATCTGCTCCCATTGCTCATCTGTTGTGGCAGCAAAACTAGCTTCCCATTTTTGCTCGTCTTTCAACTCATCCAGAAACCGCGATGCGATTGCATCTTGTTGTTCGGGCGGAAGTTGTTGGATTTGGGCGATCGCCTGTTGCAGCAGTTTAGTCATAGGTTTATCGCAGTAAATACGGCAATCACATACAGTTCCTCGATTCTAACCGAAGTTCAGAAAAATTTTTCGTCAGACTCAGGAACTATGTAGGCCCCACTACGAACTTATTACAAACATTGCCTCCACCTTGTTCAATAAAAAAGGGGTTAGTTAATACCCCCCTGATTTTTTAGGGCTGCGGGGGTAATTCTGAGGCTAATTTGGCCAGAATTGTGGGTTTAAGTTGCTCGAGTTTCTGTTTTAACATCCGCTTGCTAATTTGCGGGTTGCCACCCTGGCCCGATTGACTATCTGTCACCCATTGCCGCAAAATTTGGCATTGATTGGGGGGAATATTAGCGGTGATCACATTTTCACAGATAGGGCCGCCTTCGAGGGGGAAAAATAAAATCCAGTATTGACCGGTTTCGGCGAGGGTTTTGGTCATTTTTTGACCTTGGGGGGTTTTTAAGTCCAAATAACAGGGCAACCAGCGGGGTCCCCATTGACGATGATAGAGGACAGTAATCAAGAGAATCATCGGGTGAGGTGTGGGTAAAAAGAGGAATTTATTATAACGGACACTAGCAACCCGGACGGCGATATCCTCTCGATCCAACATTACCCATAAACTGGCAAAAACGCCGTCAGCAGCTCGGAGACAGCGTGAGAAGACAATTTTTTGGCGCGGTTTATCCTCAGGCCAACTGGACTTGAGACAGATATCCCTCGCATTAGCAGCAGAAACAATGGTTTGATTTAAATCATCAAGGGTTTTGATTTTGCTGGTGTAATCGTCGGTTTTTTTGACTATTTCATTTTTGACTAGGGGTTCAAGTCGTTCGAGACGTTGTAGTATATCTGTAACACTTGACGGGCGATCGCCGGGTGCTTTGGCCAAGCAGCGCAGGATTAACTGTTCTAATTCTGGCGGTAATTGCAAGCTAGAATTAAAGGAACGGGGTTCGGCGTAGTGGTGAACCTCATACCAACCGCCAAAGGAGGGATTATCGGGAAAAACGGGCGTTTCTCCCGTGATCATCTCGTACATCATAATCCCAAAACTGTAGATATCGGAACGATGATCGAGTTCTTTACCTTCCATCTGTTCTGGGGAACAATAGGCTAAGGTTCCCATAAACGATTGGGTTTGGGATTCTCCCGATTGGATGAGTTTAGCGATGCCAAAATCGAGAATTTTCACCAATTCCCCTAATCCTGAGTCCTGAATCACCATAATATTGCTTGGTTTGATGTCCCGGTGAATAATCGGACACATCTCCCCTTGGAAGATAATACCCTTATGGGCGCATTCCAGGCCGAAACAAATCTGACGGGTGAGATTGAGAAAGCGCAGGGGGGGCAGCGGCTGATGTTTGATGATTTCACTCATGCTCTCCCCCTGCAAAAATTCCATGACGTAGAAGGGGACTTCCTTGTCATCTACACCATAATCACGAACTTTAACAATATGAATACTTTTTTCGCCTAAAAGTGCCGAAATAGTCGCCTCTCGCTCGAAGCGCTCACGCATTCTTTGGTTGAGGAGAGTTTGCGAGAGGAATTTCACGGCGACGGTTACGCCACCTAATAGTTTATCTTCTGCTCGATATACTTGTCCCATGGCACCGCTACCGATCAACTCGACCAGTTGGTATCGATTGGCAAGTAAGCTCCGATGTCTAGATTCTGCCGACATAGCTAGGCTACTGTGTTAATTATAGTGAGTCTGGTGGAGAGAGTTTTTTTTAGAACCGCTGCAATTGGTGGGCGATTGAGAGGACTTAATCTTAGAATGCCTTTTTTTCGGTTCTTCGTTACTTGGTATGGTTCGAGCAGAGGGCATAAATCGACTAAATCCTTATCTGGCAAGAGACTTAATTGATTAGCTCGTTCTAGCTCGAAAACAATTGGCAAAAATCGCAGCCATGTCTTTCTATATAAGGGTTTCATCCCTTATAACCCCCGTCTATTACATAACACAAACCGAAGAACCTTTGTTTCGGGCTAAAAGCATCATTTTTAACATATATTTATTTTCAGGCATTTTTAGTCATTGCCCCTTGCATAATTAATTTTTGGGGGTTGAAAAAATGAAAAAACTAAGTATAAAGTACCACAAAATCTCTAAATAGACAATTTGATTGATTATTATGACCACTGACTCCTGCCTACTGACTCCTAAAGAACTACTACAGGCAAATCCCTAACCCCCCTAAAACTTTTTTGCCGAAAGTGACCGATCTGCGTAATAATTCTTTAATAAAGATTTGTAAACTTGAAAATGATTATCCTTTCGCAGTGCTAGAGATTTAATGAGACGACTAATTGCGATCGAAAAAGCTCTGCTCATCGGTCATATTGTATCGATGGCTTTTGGACTAGCGGGATTGTTGCTAGTTTTGCCCCATCCCGAATTTGTGGCCAATTTACCAGATTTTGGCAAAACTGCCTTTGCTTGGTCAATGGCCGGGGGGGGTGTGGTGTATATGGTGTTAGGAATGGCAGCCGTGGCTGTTTATGCCTATCGGACTCTAGGAGTGTGGCACTGGTTAGGATTCATGGTTCCCGCTATCAGTTTATCCCTTTGTAGCGAACTATTAGGAACCAGTACCGGCTTTCCTTTCGGTCATTATCGTTATCTTTCGGGCTTAGGTTACAAAATTGCGGGTTTAGTCCCCTTTACTATCCCCCTATCTTGGTTTTATCTCGGTTTTAGTGCCTATATCATCGCTCGTGTTGGTTTATCCACTCTTGCTATACCCCAGTGGCTACAAAATCTAGGAGCGATCGCTATCGGGGCGGTATTATTAACTTCATGGGATTTTGTCCTAGATCCGGCCATGAGTCAAACTACCATGCCCTTCTGGATTTGGGAACAACCGGGGGCCTTCTTTGGGATGCCCTATGAAAATTTTGCCGGTTGGTTTGGCACGGGTTGTGTTTTTATGACGGTAGCCACTTTAATTTGGCAAGTGCAACCGGTGAAACTGCCAAGTCAAGATTTAACCCTACCTTTTGTGATGTATTTAGGTAATTTTGGCTTTGCTACGGTCATGAGTATGGGTGCTGGTATTTATCCGCCGATTTTCTTAGGATTACTCACCGGTATTCTGCCTTTAATACTCCTCTATAATCGCGCCAAGGCTGTTGCTTCCGGGCAAACAGTGGCAACCAGCGAAGTAACAACCCTAAAAATCCCCGTTGTGTCGGTGAGAGGAGCCAAATAAGTTGTTAACTGAGATAATTCTCGGTGCATTCTGCCTGGGGCTACTGCTGTCTCAGGCTGTTGCCTTTTTTATCCTTCTTTCCCGTCTGCTAAAAGGGGCGCGTCGTCGTCCTCCCCTGACTCCCCAACCCCCCACCCCGGAGATGTTAGGGACAGTAAGCGTGATTGTGCCGACGTTAAACGAAGTGGCCAGGATTGACGGTTGTTTACGGGGATTGAGTCAACAGAGTTACGAAGTGCGAGAAATTCTGATTGTCGATAGCAATTCCCAAGATGGTACGCGGGAAAAAGTCAAAGAGATAGCGGCAAAAGACCCCCGCTTTCGCTTGAAAACCGATTATCCTTTGCCCCCCGATTGGGTAGGTCGTCCCTGGGCGTTACACAATGGTTTTTTGTTTAGTTCTCCTAAAAGTGACTGGATTTTGGGCATTGATGCCGATACCCAACCCCAAGCAAATTTAGTCGCCAGTTTAGTTAAAGCTGCGATCGCAGAAGGTTATGATTTAGTTTCCCTGTCGCCGCAATTTATCCTCTCCTATCCGGGAGAATGGTGGTTACAGCCAGCTTTATTGATGACTTTGCTCTATCGCTTTGATGCGGCCGGAGTGCGCGGGCAAGATCCCCAACGAGTCATGGCCAATGGTCAATGTTTTCTCTGCCGGCGGTCAGTTTTAGCGGCTTTAGACGGTTATAGCGGGGCAAAAGGTTCTTTTTGCGATGATGTCACCCTCGCCCGTCTAGCGGCAACGAAAGGCTATCGGGTGGGATTTCTCGATGGGGCGAAGTTGATTCGCGTGCGGATGTACGAAGGACTTAAGGAAACTTGGCGCGAATGGGGCAGATCTCTTGACCTCAAAGATGCCTCCTATCAGGGGCAATTATGGGGCGATTTAGCTTTATTAGCTCTTACTCAGGGATTACCGATAATTATCACTCCTTTACTGCTCACAGCTTTGATTTTTGGCTACAATTTCCTGAGTTTAAAAATTGTTTTGACTTTAAACCTGCTGCTGTTATTGATTCGTTTTGCCCTTTTATTGGCTGTCTCTCCTAGCTACTATCGGGGCGAAAAAGTCAATCTATCTTCGGGATTATTTTGGCTATCTCCCCTCGCGGATCCGCTGGCAGTTATCCGCATTTTTATCTCTGCTTTTACCCGTCCCCAAAGTTGGCGCGGTCGAGTGTATCAGTAATATTTTTTGATATCCGTAAAGAGGTTGATGTACCTTGTAGTCACAATTAAGACGGTCAATGAGGCGAACTCATCAGACCACTATTTACTCCTTCTACATAATAATTGAGGCTCAACTATGGACCCTATTTCTCTGATTCTTGCTGCTTTAGGGGCTGGTGCGCTCGCTGGCGCTAAGGATACCGCAGGAACAGCTGTTAAAGATGCCTATCAGGGTTTGAAGACTTTAATTAAGAAGAAGTTTGAAGGCGATGTTCTGGGACAAGCGATGGTAGATGCCAAACCAGAAGAAATCAAGCAAGCTGAAGGTTTGTTAAAAGATAAAATTACCAAAGCTGGTGCTGATCAAGATCAGGAAATCATTAAAGTGGCTCAGGATTTACTCGATCAAGTCAAAGAACAGCCCGGTGGACAGGAGATAATCAATCAAACTCAAACTAATACGGTGAGCGGCGTAACTGTTGGTGGAAACTTTGAATTTAAGCCAGTTCAAGAAGGCAAGAAGAGTTAAGAAAGCGTGAATTTGAATAAGGGTTCGGTAAAATTTGACCACTTAAACAAAGATTAGAAGGAGTGCTGGATTTAGCTGAACCGACAGCCATTTGTTGCATCTCTGGTCCCTAAAACAAAACATCGGAGATGCCACTACTATGAGCCAGTCAATTCCAGACCGTCAATCTCAGGAACAAGATAACCTGATTAAAGATACTAACGTTAGCGGTGATTTAATCATCGCTCCCGTTCAAATTGGTACTAAAATTGAGACTCAAACTGTCCAGATTTCAGTTGCTAAAGGTACGCAGCAACCATTGACTATGAAGTCACCTTATCGGGGACTGAAAAGATTTAATGACAAAGACAGAGATCTCTTTTTCGGTAGAGATAAGTTAATTGCTGAATTATTTGAGATGGTGAATCGAAGCAACTTGAGTTTAGTGTTAGGGGCTTCTGGAAGTGGCAAGTCTTCTGTGGTGCGTGCGGGGTTAATTCCTGAGTTGAAAAAATCTCTGGAGTCTCAAACATTTTATGACTTCATCTTTACACCGAATCAAGATCCCTTTGATTCCCTACATCGGTGTTTACTCATTGAGGAGAAGGATTATCACTTCAGTGAAGCAGAAGTCGAGATTGCCCGAGAAGCAAAGGCAGATACCCTAACTAACGTGATTGACACCTTAAGGAAAGATGGGGAACGGTGGCTAATTTTTGTCGATCAATTTGAAGAATTGTTCACTATTTGCAACGATTTAGATAAACGCAAAAATTTTATTGCAGGTCTTGTTCAAGTTGCCAAGTCTGGGAATAGTTCTGTCAAGATTGTACTGGCAATGCGGGCTGACTTTCTGGACCAATTGAGTTTCTATCCCGATTTAGGTGCTATTGTTAACGAAAATAATAATATGCGTCTGGTGACTATGATGCATCCAGATGAACTGCGACAGGCGATTGAGCAACCAGCAGCCAAGCATGGGGTCGTGTTTGAAGAAGGGTTAGTTGAACAAATTATCAAGGAACTTGATGGACAAAAAGGTTATCTTCCCTTATTGCAATATACCCTGAATTTGCTTTGGAAAAGTGAATGCCAAACTCGCTGTGCTGATGGTCGCTTTGAGATCGAAGACCGTATCTTAAACAAGAAAAGTTATGCAGCGTTAGAGGGGGTAAGGGGAGCATTGCAAAAGCGGGTCAACGAGATATACCGCAATTTGAACGAAGACGAAAAGACAACCACTAAGCAAATATTTTTGAAGCTAGTTAATGTTGTTGATACTGATTCAGGCAGTAGAGCAGTGAGCAGACGAGCTTATCGAAATGAATTTGTCGGTAAATCAGAAGAAAAGCTCCTCGAAAAGTTCATTAATAAAGACAAGTTGCTAGTTAGTAGTAGCGAGTATTCTAGTACGGAAGAAATGCAAGCGAGTGACAGCAAGCGTCTGAAACAACCTCCAACTCCAACCGTAGAAATTGCCCATGAAATTTTGCTCTCATCTTGGAATGAGTTAAAAGACTGGCTTGAACAAGCAAAAGAAGCAATTATCTTCAAAAATCGGTTGACTGATGAGACAAGACGGTGGCAAAAAATTCGCTTAGAGGATGAGTCTAAAGCTCAGGATGAACTCTTGAAAGGCTATCAATTGGCTAAGGCTGTAGAGTTGAGAAATAAAGAAGGCGCTTTTAAAAATCTTCGTGGCTTAAGACCAGAAGAAAGTGAATTCATTGATGCCAGTGTCAATTGGCAACAGCAACAAGAGCAGCAAAAGAAAAACCGACGACGAAATACCATTGTAAGCCTCGCTACTTTTTCAGTCATTTCTTTGGGGCTGGCCAGCTTTGCAGGAATTCAATTATGGAATGTTAAGGTTGCTAAACAACGCACACAAGAAGAACTTATTCACTCTGCTTGGATAAGCCTTAAGCCATTAAAAAAAAGCTATGAAGAGTGTGGAACTTGGCTCGATTATGGACTGCGCGATCTCTACTGTCAGATCAAGCCCTTTGTTGATTATAGCAAATTAATGGCGATATCTGGCTTACTTATTTTCAAGGAGGGTGGTCCCCATACTATTTCTAGTCTGAACTTTGAGGGTGGCTACGAGTTTGGGCATTACAACCCAGAATTTCTAACATGGATTCAAGAGAAAGTTGTTATTGACCCTGCTGACAGCATATTTAAGCAACAAATCCAACTAGCTTACAATGATAAAATTAAAGTAGTAGCAAGAGCTTTCTACCAAACACATAAAATTTTGTTTGCAACCCCTGAAGGATCTGATGAGTTTAAAACAATCAAGAGTAAATATCAAGATAAAATTGAAAAGCAAACTCTAGAACCTTGTTACTTTGGAGGAGAAGATCAACAACCCGAAAAATGTGGTGGTTTGTATCTGCAAGAAGAGTTTAGACGGCTGGGTGACTATTTAGCCAACCAAAATAAAAATATTTCTGAAAGGATTAATGGGGAAGATAATTATTGGTATCTAGCGATAGTATCGGGAGGTTTTTGGGTTCGGCGCTCTATTGATGGAACAGAACAACAGTTTTTTGATATCTTGACACAACTTCTGGAAATCTATGATTCAGAGTGGCTGAGTGAACACGAGTGAACAGGGAGCATCTCACTTACGCGATAAGTAATTATACTTAGCCTAAAAGCCACTCTTAATCGTGTCTTGGAACGAAATAGAGGCTTTTAAAGACTGCGTACATGGAGAATTAAAACAAGAATTACCCTCGAAAAGCCTATTTTT
>NZ_JAPZSZ010000330.1:0-1090 GCF_027532095.1 Microcystis sp. LE19-195.1E | reverse complement strand
GTGGTGTCACAATAGACCAACTTAAAAAATATGTCGAGCAGGATTCCCTCAAATATTAGTTGTGCTTCGCTGTTTTATATTGGTCGGTTTTTCATCTCCGAGGTGAAACAAAAGAGCCTTCAAACCGACATTTCAGGTAAATTATCCTGTTCGGCTTCGATATAAATTTGCTTGCGGATTTTGCTGACCATAGCCGAATTCGATTATCTATATACATTACATTATACATTACTAAAACTATTGCGAGGAGGCGCGTTTCGATAACGGGATGTCAACGGAAGTGAACTCGTCCCACAATAGAGATGTCCCCGCGACCGATCGATCATGAAACCATATCACCTGTTAATTCCCCTCGGTTTTATCGCCTTAGCCGCCCTTGCGATCGGGGTCTATCAAGCTTCCAGCGCTCCCCTACCCGCAGGATTTCCGACCCCGACCCCGAACGGACGGATCGAGGTGAAGAACTATCCCGCCTATCGGGCTGCCACCTACCGTTATCGGGGTCAATTGTCCGAGGCGGCCAACTGGTCGTTTTATCCCCTCTACCAACACATCAGTTCTAACGATATCTCGATGACCGCACCGGTCGAAACCCGTTACCCCGCAGACACGGGAGCGACATCGGGAGAGGCCGAAGTTTCCTTTCTCTACCGCGATACCAACACTTACCCGAAAGAGGTGGCCGATAATATTCGGATCGAGGATGTACCACCCATGACGGTGGTGAGTTTGGGATTACAGGGAGGTTACGATTTTGACAGCTATCAGCAGGGATTGACCCGACTGAACGAATGGCTGGCCGAACATCCGGGCTACAGGGCGGTCGGTTCCCTCCGTCGCTTTTTCTACGATGGCCCTTACGTTCCCGATCCCCTAAAGCGGAGCGATATCCAGATACCTGTCGAGGCCGTATCGTATCCAGAGCGTTAGGAAGCGCTCACTTTCTTCGTTTATCTGGACTTCCCCCATACAGAAATACTAAAAAATTAACAAAACCCTTACTGCAGGTCGCTTCTCAGAAAAAATTGAAAAGACGCTACTGGGTACATTTTCCCTTTGAAAATGGCTGTACCGTTGACTGTATCTAGAG
>NZ_JAPZSZ010000051.1:0-3558 GCF_027532095.1 Microcystis sp. LE19-195.1E | reverse complement strand
CGAGAATTTGAAAATAAAGAAGAACTGGAAAAAGTAGTCAATCAGCTTTTAAATGAAGGGGGATTGATTATTAAATGGAGTAGAAAACTTAAAAATAAGGGTAATGCTGTCAATGTAACTTAAATGCGTAAAAGCTTACTTTTGTCTCCTCTTGGGTTTTTCCCTGCTGTTGATAAAGAGTGGCAACGGTTTGAAAATCAGCGAAAGCCTCTTTTTTGTTACCCATGTTGTATTTTGTCCAAGCACGGTTATACAAAGCATTAGCATGATCGGGATCGAGCTTCAGGACTTGATTATAATCTGCTAGGGCCTTCGACCATTCCTTGCGAGCGTAGTACAAACTACCCCGCAATACATAGGCTGATTCCGCATTAGCATCAACTGCCAGAGCTTGCTCGATATCTTTGAACGCTAAATCAATTTGGTCTAAATTCCCATGTGCCAAAGCCCGTTCTAGATGAATATTAACCAATACCGGCGATTGCGCCAAGGTCATCGGAGCCAAACCCTTGCTGTAACTTGCCATAGCCACCTCAGGAGCGATCGCCACAACTCGTTGATAATCTTTTTTGCTCTTTTCGACCTCTCCGATCTGCTGATAAAGTAGGCCTCGATTCAAGTACACTATCGGTAGGTTGCCATCGATCTGCAAAGCTCGCTCGTAATCAATCAAGGCATCGCGCAAATTGCCTAAATGAACTTGTATCGCCCCTCGATCATTGTAAACCGATGCCAATTCTGGTTGTAGGGCAATGACTTGATTGTAATCGACCAGAGCCTGATTAAAATCTTCTAGGTGAGCGTAGGCATGACCTCTTTGGTAGTAAGTCAGAGCATCATCGGGTTTAATAGTCACAATTGCCGTAAAATCCTCAATAGCACCTTTATAGTCTTGTTTTTGGTATTTTTCTAGTCCTTGTTGCCATAAAGCACTTGTATCCTCTGGAGTGATTGCGGTGGTAGTATTGGCTGGGGGAACCTCTAGGGACAAATTAGCCAGATCGTGAGAGGGAATACGACAAACATTACCACTGGTAAGGTCAGTCACGGGAATTTTTTCTTTACAGGGAGCAGTAGATTTGGAACCATCCGATAAAGTGACATTACAGAGATTAGACCGGTCTAATTCCGTTTTGTCTAGTTGCGCTCCCGTTAGATCCGCATTACTCAGATTAATATTGGTCAGACGAGTCGAAGTTAGGTTAGCGTGGTCGAGAATGCCATTCACCAAGTAAGCTTGATCAAGATTAGCTTGACTGAGATTCGCTTCGCTAAAATTAGTGTTTCTTAAATCAGAGCCTTCGAGCAGGGTTTCGATCAGTAGTGCTTGTCTGAAATCAGCCGCCGTTAATTGTACTCCTTTTAATAGTGCCTGACTGAGATCCGCCTTCACAAAAGTCGCTCCAGTTAGATTGGTCATTTGGGCGTTATGGTAAACAAAGGTGCCACCATAACCAGCGATCGCCGTTCCCAGAGAAACCACGTTACCTAAAGCTTGCCACCAAGGAGTTTGAGCTTTATCGGGTGAAAAATCCGTACCTTTAAGATTGGCTCGATCAAAATGAACACAAGGCGCCCACACCGCTCGTAATTTCGCCTTTTCTAAGTTAACACCCTGTAGATTGCCATGGACCAGAAAAGCCGGTTTGCCGTCGTGCATGGTCAGATCTGCCCCTTGCAGATTGGCCGATTCTAGCAGCGCTCCTCGTAATTGTACCCCGCGCATTTGGGCCTCAACTAGATTGGCATTTTTTAAGTTGATAAAATCCAAGTTAGCGTTGACTAAGTTCGCCTTGGCTAAATTCGCCCCTTCTAAGTTGGCCTTTTCTAAATTAGCGTGGATTAACTTAGCTCCTTCTAGGTTCGCTCCTGCTAAGTTAGCATTAGTGAGATTGGCATCCTGCAAATTGGCATTTTCTAGATTGGCATTTTCTAGATTGATATTACTGAGATTAGCTTTGCTAAGATCGCAGTTTGGGCATTCTTTGGTTGCTAACAGTTGTTTCATTTGTTCGGCGTTTGCTGCTTGAGCAATAAGATTATTACCAGAAACGCTTACTAAACCAATGCTGATCACAAAGAGTCGCCAAAAAACCGATGATAACCTTGGATAAGTATTGCTGTCCATACCTTTACCCCCCGCAACTTTTTAAGTTTTTATCGCTGAACGACTTCTATTTTGTCTTGCTATTCTTAGGTTGTTGTCCTTGTCCCTAATGTCCTAACCGAAAATTTTATTGCTATATATATAATGTGCGGCTAACTAATTCACGCATCCACACCTCTAGCTCCCATTGTCCCGAAATTATGCTATTATTTGCTGAGTTTTGCCATAATTTTTCAAGAATTTTCACAAGACTTTGTATTTTTGCCTGAGAACTTAAACTTTTCCAAATAAATATATATTTTTATCAGAAATAATATATATTTAACAAATATCTCTTGACAAAAACTCAAAAATCTGCTAGGGTTTCGTGCTCTAGATAGGGTCTGCTGAAAAAGTTTTTCCTAGGGGCAGGGTGTAGGGTGTGGGGTGTGGGGTGTGGGGTTTTACCGATTTTGAGGGGGTCAATTACCTAATTTTCAGGGAAAAAGTAGCTGAATTTCCCCCTGATCACTCCCATATCTGGTACTTTTGGATTTCAAAAAAGTCTAAAAGTCTTATCCAGCAAGGTTTTTAGATTTATTCAGCCAGCCCTAGATAATTTCTGGCCAACTGGCTACCACCGAGGCCAATTTATCCAAATCCCGACGATCTTCGATAAAGGGAAAAACACCTAAAACCGGACAATTAGTCAAGGATTGAATTAAATCGATCGGTGTTAACTGCTCTATTTCCGTCTCCGTGCGCGGTTCGAGACAATTAAGGATAATTCCGCCCAAATTGACCTTTTTTTGCTCTGCTAGGGCAATATTAGCCACCGTTTGGGAAATCGCTCCCAATTTCACCGGCACCACTAAAAGGGTTTTTAACCGCCATTGAGCCGCTAAATCCGCCAAAGTTAGCTCGTGAGTGACAGGACAACCTAAACCCCCCAAACCCTCAATTAAAACCAAATCTTGGCTTTTTTGTAGGTTCAGCAGAGCTTGCCACACCGTCCCTAAAGGAATATCTCGACCTTCCAAATCAGCAGCCACAGGAGGCGCTAAGGGTGCTTGATATTGCAGCGGTGTGATCATTTCTAATTGACCCTGAAATAAGCCCTCATACCATTCTCGATCGCCTTGACCCGTTTGCATTAATTTCATCAGACCCAAGGCCTTGGATGGATAGTATTTTTGCCAATAAGCCACTAAACCAGTGGTGACAACGGTTTTACCCGCATCGGTATCCGTAGCCGCAATCAAAAGACTATTCATAAAACTCCTGGGCCAAGTCAAGATCAGGTAAAATCACCAATATTTATCATCTTATCCCCACTTCCCCACTTCCCCACGTCCCCACTTCCCCACATCCCCACATCCCCCACACCCCCCCACCCCCCCCCCCCCCCCCCCCACCCCCAACACCACACCCCCCAAACCCCCAAAACCCCCACACCAACCCCCCACCCCCCC
>NZ_JAPZSZ010000359.1:0-28580 GCF_027532095.1 Microcystis sp. LE19-195.1E | reverse complement strand
TTTCGGGTGTTTTTGAGACTTTTTCCATCTATATCTAGCCAATTTATATCACTTCTTTGTCCATATTCTTGTAATGCCCATTCATTAAATATTTTTAACAAACTCTGCCATTCAACTCCCATCATTACCCTTCTAATTGTTGAATAGGATGGGACTCTTTCTGGAATTATGTTAAATTCTTGACTGAGCCTGTGCCGATTATTTTTAGCAAACTCTCCTAGTTCTCTATAACCTGAGTATCCTAGCATTGTTGTCAGTATTATTACTACTAATACTATCCATAAAGGGTGTCTTTTTCCTTTATCTTTCCGAAAGTACTTGACTTGTTTTAGTTTTTCTATTAAGCTCAACATATCTTTTAAAAGTTGCCAGTCACTCCTCATTTTACAAAGACAGTGATCGCTTTTACTTTTGATATTCTGATGGGAGAATGAAACAGCCCTAGGGGCAAGGGGGGGGAGAGATTCCCTCTTGGTTGGTTGGAGAAATCCTGCTTGCTAACGGAGACTCAATGAACGAAGAATCCCTGTCTCTTTAGAGCGGGGAGCGTCAAAATACATATTTAAAGCCGTCCGACCCTGCGCTTTCATGACGGGGCTTGTACCCAGATTTTCGGTCAACAGCTTATCCCCGTGAGCGCAGATAGGATAGAATGGTATAACTTCATCTGGGATTTTCTCTGATGCCATATTATAAAAATGTCCAATCAATCCTCACCTAACTCCACAGAAATACAAGCAATTTTTGATCAGATCGCTCCCGAATATGACCGCCTTAATCAAGAATTAAGTTTAGGATTACACCATATCTGGAAATTAATGACAGTCAAATGGTGTCAACCCGAAAAAGGGGATTTTGCCCTCGATATCTGTTGTGGCAGCGGCGACCTGACTAACCTATTATCAAAACAAGTGGGCAAAACCGGCCAAGTGATCGGACTAGATTTTTCCCCACAACAATTAAAAATCGCCCGTCAACGTTTTAGCGCCACTAATATTAACTGGATGGAAGGGGATGCCCTCAATTTACCCTTTGCCGATTCTAGCTTTGATTGTGCCACTATCGGCTATGGATTACGCAATGTGGTCGATATTACCCAATGTCTGGGGGAATTATACCGAGTCCTGAAACCGGGTGCTAAAGCGGCGATTCTTGACTTCCATCAACCTACCCAAACCATCGCCAAACTATTCCAAAACTGGTATCTCGATCATATCGTCGTTCCCGCCGCCGAGCGCTACGGCTTAACTGACCAGTACGCTTATATTAGTCCCAGTATCGATCGCTTTCCCCTGGGCCCAGAACAGGTAAAATTAGGCTATCGGTCGGGATTTTCCGGTGCCGTTCACTATCCACTCCTAGCAGGACTGATGGGAGTGTTAGTCTTGAAGAAATAACTTACTCACATTTCCGTTTATTTTTTGCTGCTAAATTGAATCTCCCTACTCTTTGGACATGGCTCTTACCGCCGATCGCGGGGGCAATTATTGGCTATTTTACGAACGATGTAGCCATAAAAATGCTATTTCGTCCCTACAAAGCGATTTATATCGGTAAGCGTCCTCTTCCCTTCACCCCGGGGCTAATTCCTCGCAATCAAGATCGATTAGCTGTCCGGGTATCGGATACGATCATGGGTTCCCTGTTAACTCCCGAGGAACTACAAAAACTGGCTAAACGACTCCTCGACACCGAAAGGGTACAGGGGGCGATCCTCTGGCTGTTACAATTAGCTTTAAAACAAATAAAAGGCGATCGGCAAGCAAAAACAGCCGAGATTTTGGCGGCGATTCTTCACGATTTATTCGGGGAATCTTTAGCGAGATTACTAAAAGTTTTAGCCCGACGGCAGGACTTTTTAGAAAAACAGATCAATCAAATTTTTGATCGCCTAGTCTTAGAATTTTCTCTCAGTGAACAACAGGCGCGACAATTCTCCGATTGGCTATTAGAAACTGTCCTACCTGCTGATGTTATCCGTCTAGCTTTAATCGATTTTTTAACCGATCGCAATATTCAGGTTATCGATGAAGGATTTCGGGAAAAAACCAGTGGAACCTATTGGGTAGTAGCCAATTTATTCGGTTTACGCAATGCCCTCGCTCGCTTACGCACTTTTTGCCTTGATGAAAAGGATTTAGCTAATACCAGAATCAAAGAATTATTACTATCTTTAGAGATGCGTAATCGTCTGAAAAACTGGTTACAAAGTATCTCTTTACAAAATTTACCTATCTCCACCGTCAGACAATTGCGTAAAACCACCAGGGACACGGTGCGAATTTATATTCAAGAAAGTGGCGAACAATTTCTGCAAGATTTTGGACAAACGATCGACTGGGATCAAATCGCTAATTTAATTATTAATCGTCTGCAATCCTCGGTGTCAATGACTACATCATTAGGGGTAATTAGTCAAGAGTTAGCGTTAATTTTAGAGCGTTATTTAGAGGAAGATTTAGAGAAATTAGTCGCCCAAATTATCCCGATTCTCAACATCGATCAGGTGATCCGCGATCGGGTAAATGCCACTTCCCCCGCCGATCTGGAAAATGCTATTCAAGGCATTGTTAAACAGGAATTACAGGGAATTGTTAATCTTGGTGGTATTCTCGGTCTTCTAGTCGGACTAATACAAACAATTATTTTAATCGCACAGAATCCGGGGTAATAATTAGGGTCTGCTGAAAAAGTTTGTTGGTGGGGGCAGGGTGTGGGGTGTGGGGTGTGAATTTTCCCCCTGAAAAAGCCTTAATCTAACAAGGTTTTTAGATTTATTCAGCAAGCCCTAATTAGGGTTTGCCCTGACCTTACACGATCGAGTGCTGTCTTTCAGCTATGTTTATTGTTCCCTAGGGCAGTTGGGAACTAACAGCGATCGCTAAATTTGGCTCTTCTGGTTTCTGTGTGGAAACGAGGTCTATACTGATAGAATATCCGTCAAAATAGTGCTTAAAGTCTTGCCCGATAAGCATTCCACGATTCCATAAGCAAAAACTATCAGACAAAATCGAGAAGAGCCTAAATTTCTGTTTTTTGATCGCAATTTACAGCCTTTCCCATAAACATAAAGTATAACCTAATTTGGTATTGACGAACAGCTACCCAAAAGGAAAACTTCCTACAGGTTTGACAAATAGAATTAAATGCTTGATAATCTCGGTTTTTAGGCAAAGGGAGACAGATCTACCCCTATCCCTAGAGACATAAAAGTGCGATGTCAAAAAAGAATTGTAATCATAGCAAACCGGGGACTTTGCGATAGATAGAAGCGAGCGATCCCCGGAATCCTACACTGGTGAATTCTACCGCATCCCCGGCTTCATAGATCTGTTCTTTCCAGATTCCAGAATCCTCGCGACGGTGACATTCAATTTTCCTCTGGTTTTGATGGATAAGAATGTATTCTTTTAAGGTGGGACAGGTTTGATAATCGCTAAATTTATCACCCCTATCAAAGGATTCCGTAGATTTCGATAATACTTCAATAATCAGAACGGGATAGAGAATAAAATCATCGGTATTGTTAATCTCTCTCTCGTCACAAACCACCGCAATATCGGGATAATAATAACAATTTGCCTCCTCTAACCGGACTTTGATATCGGAAGTGAGAACAAGACAGGGACTATCATCGAGATGATTACCTAAAACCTTGGCTAAATTGGCCGATAAAACGATATGCGGCTTTTTTGCCCCTACCATCGCATAAATCCGTCCTTTTCGGTACTCGTGCTTGATCGGACTGACTCTTTCCCCTTCTAGATACACTTCTGGAGAGACATAAAAAAAATTAGGATTCGTCACCATGGTCCTCATACTCCCTATCCTCGAATAACTGAATTATAGCCTTTCGGAATCATTGCTCTTGGACTCAATCTCGCTAGACTTATAGATCAATGATTGTCACTTGTAATATTTGTATTACAGTTATGTGACAGAATAGAGATAACGACTCTCAAAGGGACGTTATTTAGGAATGAATCCCGAAAACGATTGATATCCATAGGTTTGCCAGAATGTCCAACGCTAAAAGTTACAAAGATACCGTTAATTTGCCTCAAACTGACTTTGATATGCGAGCAAATGCCAGTAAACGTGAGCCAGAAATCCAGAAATTCTGGCAAGATGAGCAAATATATGAGAAATTAGCGCAAAATAACCCCAAAGAATTATTTATTCTCCACGATGGACCACCCTACGCTAACGGGTCTCTGCATATCGGTCATGCTTTAAATAAAATTCTCAAAGACATTATCAATAAATATAAACTGCTGCAAGGCTACAAAGTGCGCTATGTGCCGGGTTGGGATTGTCACGGGTTGCCGATCGAACTGAAGGTTTTACAAAGTCTCAAAAGCTCGGAAAAAGAGGGTCTAACCCCTTTGAAATTACGTCAGAAAGCCCACGATTTTGCCCTTCAAACGCAAAAAGAACAGTGTGAAGGTTTCAAAAGGTATGGAGTCTGGGGAGACTGGGAAAATCCCTATTTAACCCTACAACCTGAATACGAGGCCGCTCAAATTGCCGTATTCGGAAAAATGGCCCTAAAAGGTTATATTTATCGGGGACTAAAACCGGTTCACTGGAGTCCTAGTTCTCAAACCGCTTTAGCTGAGGCAGAATTAGAATATCCCGAAGGTCACACTTCCCGCAGTGTCTATGTTGCTTTTCCGATTACGTCAGTTTCAACCCCGGTTTTAAGGCCATTTTTGCCTAATTTATCCGTCGCTATCTGGACGACTACTCCCTGGACTTTACCCGGGAATTTAGCCGTCGCATTAAACCCAGAATTAAACTATTCAGTGGTGGAAACTAGCGAGTCTAATTATCTAATTGTAGCGACGGATTTAGTCGAAAAATTGGCCGACACTTTTAACAGGACTTTGACGATTAAAGCAACGGTTAAAGGTCTGGAATTAGAACATACTAAATATCGTCATCCTTTGTTTGACAGAGAAAGTGCGATTCTCATCGGTGGGGATTATGTCACCACTGATTCCGGCACCGGATTAGTTCACACGGCCCCCGGCCATGGTCAGGAAGATTATATCGTCGGTCAACGTTACGGTTTACCGATACTTTCTCCCGTGGATGATAAGGGAAATTTCACCGCAGAAGCGGGACAATTTGCGGGTTTAAATGTCTTGAAAGATGCCAATGAAGCAATCATTTTAGCACTGACAGAAAAGGGTGCGTTACTCAAAGAGGAAGCATATCAGCATAAATATCCCTACGATTGGAGAACCAAAAAACCGACAATTTTCCGCGCAACGGAACAATGGTTTGCTTCCGTGGAAGGATTCCGGGAATTAGCTTTAGACGCGATTGATTCGGTGCGTTGGATTCCTGCAACGGGTAAGAATCGCATCACTTCTATGGTCAGTGAAAGAAGCGATTGGTGTATCTCTCGTCAGCGCAGTTGGGGGGTTCCTATTCCTGTTTTTTATGACGAAGAAACGAATGAACCTCTGTTAACGGAGGAGACGATTAATCACGTTCAAGCTATCTTTGGGGTCAAGGGTTCTAATGCTTGGTGGGAGTTATCGGTAGAGGAATTGTTACCTCCCAGTTATCGCGATAATGGTCGCAGTTATCGCAAGGGAATGGATACTATGGATGTGTGGTTTGATTCTGGTTCTAGTTGGAATGCGGTGGCTAATGCTCGACCAGAATTAAGTTATCCTGCGGATATGTATCTAGAAGGATCGGATCAGCATCGGGGATGGTTTCAATCGAGTTTATTAACCAGTGTCGCTGCTAATGGTATTGCTCCCTATAAAACGGTGTTAACTCACGGTTTTGTTTTGGATGAACAGGGACGAAAAATGAGTAAATCTCTGGGGAATGTCATCGATCCCAATGTGATCATTAATGGTGGTAAAGACCAGAAAAAAGAACCCGCTTATGGGGTGGATGTGATTCGGTTATGGGTGTCCTCGGTGGACTATACCAATGATGTGAATATCGGTCAAAATATTCTTAAACAGTTGGTAGATATCCGTAATAAAATCCGTAATACTGCCAGGTTTTTACTGGGGAGTTTAAATGATTTTGATCCCGTTAAAGATGCGGTAGCTTATGAAGATCTACCGGAGATTGATCGCTATATGTTACATCGTATCTCGGAGGTGTTTACGGAAGTTACGGCAGCTTTTGAAAGTTTCCAATTTTTCCGCTTTTTCCAGACGGTACAGAATTTTTGTGTTGTCGATTTATCTAACTTTTATATCGACATCGCTAAGGATCGTTTATACATTTCTGATCCTAATTCTTTCCGTCGTCGCAGTTGTCAAACAGTTTATGCTATTGCTTTAGAAAATCTCGCTAAAGCGATCGCTCCTGTCCTGTCTCATCTAGCGGAAGATATCTGGCAATTTCTCCCCTACAAAACTCCTTATTTATCGGTATTTGAGTCAGGATGGCTAAACATCGATCCTGCTTGGAATAATCGCGAATTGGCCGATAAATGGGCGAAATTCCGGCAGCTACGCACCGAAGTTAATAAGGTGATGGAAACTGCCAGAAATGATAAAGCGATCGGTGCTTCTTTAGAGGCAAAAGTTTTACTTTATGTTCCCGATGAAAGCTTACAACAGGAGTTAGAATTATTCAACAATTGTGATAGTTTAACGGGGAATAAAGTCGATGAATTGCGTTATCTATTTCTCTCCTCTCAAGTGGAATTAGTCAGTGATATTAGCGCGATTCAAACCGCAGAATATAAAGGAGAATCGGACTTTGTTTCGGTGGGAATTGTCAAAGCAGAGGGCGAAAAATGCGATCGCTGTTGGAATTATTCCACTCAAGTGGGAAAATTTGCCGATGATCCCACTATTTGCGAGCGCTGTAATGCCGCTTTAAAAGGAGAGTTCTAAGCTAAACTAAAAGGGTGCTTTATTGTTTAATAAAGTACCCTTAGTTGCTTCTACAAACTTAAACTTATAGAAATTCAAGATCAAGAAAAATATGAATGTTAGCGATCTTAAGAAAACTGCCTTGATATATTGGCCAGTTGAATTAGCAGAAAAAGAAAAACTATCTAGTATAATTCCCTTACTAATACGAACTCAAGAAAGTTTTATCAGTATATTAAGAATAGCATCTAAAGACCCATTCTCATGGATAACAGCCTTAGATTTATGTGATGAACTTTATCCTAATCTATTTTTAAAACATCTCTGTGTTCTATCTGATATTGGTGGAGAAAATTTAAAACGATTCTCTTCAGAACTTTCTAGGGATTTTTATTCTAAAGATTTTGAGTTTATATTTCGAGACAAAATTTATCAATACCAGTTTGTTTCTTTGAAAAATAGAGCTACATGGAATAATAAAAATTTGGGATTAGACGGGGAGGGGATATTAAAACCTTGTTCTCTTAGCCAAGAAATCCGAGATGTTATTATGCTAATAATGTTCGGTGGTTTGGCAACCTCTATAAATGTTCCTGATGAAATAGAAGAAAAATGTATTATTGGTGCTATGATAGGTAACATTAGACTTCTGGAAGAATATATTAAGCATCGTTACATCTGGGTTAGTAAAATTACTGGGGGAGCAAGATCGAATAAAATGGGTCAGCTTGCTCAAGAATACATTAGAGAAAAATTGAAAGTATATTTACCTGAGTGGGATTTTTCTAGAAAATCTATACCAGGAATAAGTCAAAATGAGGGTAGAACACTAACCAAATTTGATATAGTGGGAATACCACCTCATGATCGACCACCTTACTGGGGTATTGAAGTATCATTTCAATTTACTACTAACAGTGTTGTAGAAAGGAAAGGAAAATTGGCTAGAGATAGACGAGAAATTTTAAACAGACAGCACCATAAGGTTGCTTATGTAGTTGATGGAGCGGGAAATTTTGACAGAAGTTCTTTTATACAAGACTTAATTGATTTTAGTGACTGTGTTGTTAACTTTAGTGAAAATGATCTTAAGCGTTTAGCTAAAACTATGGAGGATTCAATTAAAAATGAGCCACAAAAGTGAAAATTGTCTACCACTAAAAATTATTGAAATACAGCCCTCTGCGTTAGAAGATAATTATCAAAATATAGGCAAAAACTCTAATGTCTATTTTCTTCATCTTCCGACTATTAAACAATGTAAAATCAAAGAAATATCTAATCTTAAAGATTACTTAATTAGTTTTGCAAATGAATTAGATGATAAAAGTGTATTGTGTATATTGTCCAATGCAGAAATTGCCTGTCAAGTCATATCGTTTTTAGAAAAATCTACATATTTCAAGCTATGGGTTGCTATCAAAAGAAGTCAAGCATTAATGGATGAGAGCTATATGTTAGACAACCATGTATCTTTGACGATGTTTACTAAATACCGTTCACCTTTAAAGCATAATAAAACTTTAATTGAGTATTCTTATTGTCCCTCCTGTAATAAAACGACAAAAGATTATGGAGGTAAAAAACATTTATATAGTCCATTGGGAACATTAATGTCAGATGTGTGGAGGGACATAAGTTATTCTCATCAAAAAATACCTCAAGATATTCTTGAAAGAATAAAGGATCTTTTTGGGTTAGAACCATATCAATTTGTGTACTATATAGGTCTACAAAAGTATTTTGCCACCATCGACAATAATCAAAAAATAAAACCTCTAGAAAATACAACTAATAATGTCATATACAAACAACCAAGTAATTTGATTAAAAGCAATCTACTAATTAATGATGATTGCTTAAATTATCTACGATTATTACCCAATAATTCAATAGATTTTGTTTTTGCCGATCCTCCTTACAATATCCAAAAAAAATATGATATATGGAATGATTGTCAGGATAATAATCAATACATAAAGTGGTGTATTGAATGGGTCAATGAACTGGCTAGAGTATTAAAGAATGGAAAAACTCTAGCACTCCTCAATATTCCTATATACTTGGCTAAATACTATGAATTTAGCCAAGGAGTTTTAGAATTTCAAAATTGGATAGTTTGGGAAAGTCTTAGTCTTCCTGTAAGACAAATAATGCCTGCACATTATGGTATTTTGTGCCTAGGCAAAGGTAGATCAGAAATTAAAAAAATTAGTAATGAAAGTATTTATGATTATAATTTTTCTTTAAAAGAATGGTATTGTATTAGAGAGCAATGTATCAAAAAAAGAAATAAAGATAAAACAGTAGATAGAGAACCGTTAACTAATATATGGTGGGACATTCATAGACTAAAGCATAATTCAAAACGTGTAGATCACCCATGTCAACTACCTCCAACACTAATGAAACGTATTCTCACTATATTTACCGAGGAAAATGATTTGGTATTAGACCCCTTTAATGGCTCTGGTACAACTACTCTTGTTGCCTCTATCATGAACAGACGATACATTGGCATTGAAATTTCTGAGCAGTATCATTCTTTAGCTGAACAAAGACATACAGAGTTAGAAAATGGTGTTGATCCATTTGCTAAAAGAGATATTATTCCTAAGGCTAAAAATAGTAGAGTTAATCGTATTAAAAAACAAAAATATGATGTTTCTAAAAAAACTTTACAGCTAGAAGTGAGAGATATAGCACTAAAAATAGGACGAAAACCAACCAGAGAAGATATAGAAAAGTACAGCCAATATCCTTTCAGATACTTTGACGAATATTTTGCTGATTGGGGAGAAGTTTGTAGTGCTGTCGGTGATAAGGGTATGCAAGAAAACAAGGACATAGATAACTACCCAAACTTTAAGCAGCTTGAGCTACCATTTGAGTGATTCTTAATAATGTTGACTTATTTCTCACAGGATCGCTTAGTCAAAATTAAACCCCCTAACCGGCGAAAATTAACGGCAAGCGATCGAAAAACTGGGAAAATATTCAATTGATTCAATGTCATCTTTTTTAACTATCCTGCCCATGAATAATCAGGTCATCCGTACTGATAAAGCTCCGGCCCCTGTGGGTCCCTATAATCAAGCGATCGCCGCTACTGGTCCTTTTCTCTTTGTTGCGGGACAAATTCCCCTAGATCCCGTCACGGGTGAAATCGTCTCCGGGGAAATTAGCGCCCAAACCGAACAAGTTATGGCCAATCTAGAGGGCATTTTAACCGCTGCCGGGGCTAATTGGTCAAATGTGGTGAAAACTACCGTCTTTCTCTCGGATTTAGCCAATTTCGGGGCGATGAATCAAGTTTATGCCCGTTATTTCCCCCCGGAAACTGCCCCGGCCCGGGCCTGTGTGGAGGTGGCCCGTCTTCCCAAAGATGTGCTAGTGGAAATAGAATGTATTGCCGCTTTAGCCTAAAAATTAAGGTGGGCAATGCCCACCCTGACCTAATCTCTCTCTAGACCACCAAAGCTTCTAGAATCGTCTTATTGTAGATAATTCGCCCTACTGTAGTACGCACATACTGAGAAATTATCTCACCATCCTTCTCCCGGGTTTTGCGCTCCCGATAATATTTCCAGATGCTGCCATCGGGGAGAGTTTCCGTTTCCAGGACTTCCTCATCGGGTTTATTGGTTTTCACCTTTTCTCCGACCGGTAAACGCAACCACACGGAAGCGTGTAGATCCACCAATCCCTGATCAAAAGCGCGAATAGCGTCATCCATGCTGGCGAAATAACGACCCCCACCCTTTTGGGCCTTGGGATTTTCGGCCGTGAGATAATAACAACCCAAAACCATATCCTGAGAAGGGGCAACAATCGGGCGACCGGTCGCCGGTGAGAGAATATTATGACAGGCCAACATCAATAAGCGCGCTTCCGATTGTGCCTCCAGGGAGAGGGGAATATGTACGGCCATTTGGTCCCCGTCAAAGTCAGCGTTAAAAGCGGGACAGACGAGGGGATGTAACTGAATCGCCCGGCCCTCCACCAGTATCGGTTCAAACGCTTGAATGCCCAAACGGTGCAGGGTAGGAGCGCGGTTTAACATCACCGGGTGTCCCGTGATTACTTCATCCAAGACGTGCCAAACATTGGCATCCCCCCGTTGGATCATTTTCTTGGCTGCCTTGATATTATTGACGATGCCTAATTTAATTAAACGATGGATAACGAAGGGTTGGAACAATTCGATCGCCATTTCCCGGGGTAAACCGCATTGATAGATCTTCAATTTCGGACCGACAACGATAACCGAACGTCCCGAATAGTCCACCCGTTTACCGAGGAGATTTTGACGGAAACGCCCCTGTTTACCCTCGATAATATCTGATAAAGACTTCAGGGCGCGATTATTGGCCCCCACCACCGTGCGACCGCGACGACCGTTATCAATTAAAGCATCGACGGCCTCCTGTAACATCCGTTTTTCGTTACGGACGATAATTTCGGGGGCGAGAATTTCTTGCAGACGGGATAAACGGTTATTGCGGTTAATCACCCGACGGTAGAGATCGTTCAGGTCAGAGGTGGCAAAACGGCCGCCGTCCAACTGCACCATCGGGCGTAAATCGGGGGGAATCACGGGAATTACGCTTAAAACCATCCATTCTGCCTGAGAACCCGTGGCGATAAAGTTATCGATTACCCGGAGACGTTTAATTAATTTTGCCCGTTTTTGCCCTTTACTTTCGACAATTTCCGTCCGCAGTCTTTCCGCTTCTTCTTCCAGGTTAATTTCCTGTAAGAGTCTTTGGATAGCCTCGGCCCCAATACCCACTTCAATGCCGACTAATTCCGAATCCTCCGCGTAGATTTCTTCTTCGATCTCTAACCATTGATCTTCGCTGAGGAGTTGTTTATAACTAAGATTGCCCGCGTTACCCGGATCGAGAACCACATAGGCATTAAAATAGACGATTTGCTCCACGTCCCGCAGGGGCATATCGAGCAGGATACTGAGATAACTGGGAATACCTTTAAGATACCAAACGTGGGTGACGGGGGCGGCTAATTTGATAAAACCCATGCGATGACGACGTACCCGCGACTCGGTGACTTCTACCCCGCAACGTTCACAGACAATCCCCCGGTGACGGACGCGCTTGTATTTACCGCACCAACATTCCCAGTCCTTGGAGGGTCCAAAAATTTTCTCGCAGAATAACCCATCCATTTCCGGTTTAAGAGTCCGATAGTTGATCGTTTCTGGTTTGGTTACTTCTCCGACGACTTGACCGTTAGGTAGGGTTCTTTCTCCCCATTGCCGAATTCTCTCGGGGGACGCTAAACCGATTTTGACGTAATCAAATCTTTGATCTGTTGGAGTCTTCATTCTGAATTTTTTACTATGGGTAATGATTCTGGGTTGACAACTATTGGGCAGAAACGACAGTTAACTCAGTCACTTTTTCTTCGGGTCAAACTGGCCCGACCGAGTCCGGGACATTACATTATACAATTTTTCTAGTTCGATCGACCATTAAGTGATATTTTCCCAGATGGTGATGCTGCCGTCGGCCGCCGCCGCCGCTAGGTGGCAATAATCGGGGCTGAGAACTAAACTGGAAATTGGCGACGATCGCCCATTGGTGGCGCTGAGAGTTGCGATCGCCTGTTGATAATTGGCTAACCAGATTTTAATCTCTCCGTCGGTTCCCCCGGTAAATAACCATTGACCCTCCTCTCCGAATACCAAGCTTGTCACCTGACCATTATGGGCATTGATCACCCGAATTGGCGCAAAATGACCGCTTTTCTCTCGATCGTATTGCCAGATTTTCACCGTACCATCCACACAACCGGCGGCAATAATCTGACCATCGGCAGCGATCGCAAGACTCTGCACCGAAGAAACGTTACCTGATAAGACGGCGATTTTTTCTCCCGATCCTAATTGCCAGAGGGTGACAGTGCCATCACCTCCAGCTGCGGCGATAAAATCTTGATTAGGAGCCACTGCTAGGGCATAAATTGCCCCCAGACTGTCATAGGAACTAAATTCTTCGGTTTCCTGCTCTAAATTCCACTGTTTTAGGGTTTGATCGTAACTACCACTAACCAAAAAATGCCAACGGGGGGCAAAATCTAGGCCGTGAATCGAACCGAGATGACCGAGGAAAATTTGATCTAATTCCAGATTACTGGCATCGCTGGCTAAAGTCCATAATTTAACGGTTTGATCGAATCCTCCCGTCGCTAGATGATAATCGCCGTTTCCGGTGACTGCTAGGGCTAAAATGCCCTGATCATGAGCTTCAACCGTATTAATCAGGGTTCCTCTCGCAAAATCCCAGATTTTTAGGGTACGATCCCAACTAACGCTAATTAAAAACCGTTGATCCTCGGTAATTGCGATCGCCGTGATCATTTCCCGATGGGCGGTCAGACGGCGATAATAGTGCCAATGGGGTATATCGACGGGGGGGGAAGTAGGAGTTAAATTAAGGGCGGGTAGGGTGACTTGTGGCTCATTTTCCGCTTTTGTTGCGCTAATATCCGCCGATTCTTCGTTAATCGGCAAAATCTCTCTGTGTAAGCGACCGTAGGATTTTTCCAGATGTTCGATGCGTTCGAGCAGCGCGTTACGGTTGATGTATTGAATAATTTGATTGTAGGACTGTTCGAGGGCGAGAATATTCTCCTCTAATTCTGCGATCTCGCGTAGCGAGCGCGTTGCGACCGCACGGGCGTTATCGCTGGCCACTGCGGGACTCAGGGACTGTATTTGTGCTGATAAAGCTTCTTTTTCTTCTTCCCACTGATCCTGTAAATGACCGGTCATTTCAGTTAAGCGTTGACGTTGCAGGGTTCTTTCTCGGAGACGATTGAGAATATTCAACCCGAAAGTCACTACTAGGAGGAACAAAGGCAAAAACTCCGCACCCATGGCGATAAGGGTAAGCAGGGTTAATCCTAGGGCGATATATTCCGCTAATTCTAGCCAATGGGGGCGATGGTCGGTCATTTTGCAGTTACCAGTAAAGGAATTTTGATCATCTCCTGATTTCAGACTCATGGTAACGCTAATTGCTGCCTTGGGATTGACTAAAATTAATTTTTAAGCAGGAGTTAAGACTTTTTCCTTAGTTTCTATCGGTGCGGTTAAAGCGGATTCTAAATCGGCTTTCCCTAGTCTTGCTTCCAAAATTTTCAGCACTTCCCGTCCAAAATCATCGGGATTTTGTCGCCATGCTTGCAGACAAACTTCGCCAAAAAATGACCCCAAAGGTTCAGGATTCCAGAGCAGTTTTTTGGCTGTCCAGGGCATTAAACTCATGGGATCATAGTCGGGTTTAAGAATTTCTTTTTTGAGGGCGTATTCTTCTAGATGGGTGTGGGGTTGTAGTCCGATAAAAAAGATGGCTGGTTCCACTTTATCGACTCCAAAAATGTTTTCTAATTCCCGATGATAGGCGATGGTTTGACGAATAGTTTCCAGGGTTTCATCAATAACATTAAAGGAATAATTTACCGAAACCAGATCATTAAAACCGGCCGCTTTTAAGTCCCGACAATTTTGCAGAACTGTCCGCAAATTGTAGCCCATCCGCATTTTGCGGACTAATTCCTGAGAACCACTGGTGATACCAATTTCAAAGTAGTTCATGCCTGTTTTTACCATTAAATCGCACAGTTTCGGGGTGAGATTATCGGCACGAATATAGGCAGCCCAACGTATATCTTTCATCCCAGCATCGAGGATTTTTTCTAATAGTTCTTCTACATCGTCGATAAATTTTCTGGCGGGGATAAATTGGGCATCGGTAAACCAGAAATTGCGAATGCCGCGGTCGTATAATTGGCGCATTTCCTTAACTACTTCATCGGCGGGATTAATGCGTACTTGTTTCCCTTCGACGACGGTATAGATGCAGTAGCAGCAGTTATGGGGACAGCCGCGCTTGGTTTGTACCCCGATATAAAAGTCGTTTTCTTGGAAATAGTAGGAAAATTCCGGCCAAATACCGGCGATATAGTCGTAGTTACAAGCGGATTTTTCTAAGGGGGTGGGGGATTCGTGGATTAAACGCGGCCGGGGTGTGGTTTCTCCGACGACATAACAACGTTCATCGCTAAAGTCCCGGCCAGAGAGGAATTTTTCTAGCAGGGTTTCCCCTTCTCCCACTGATACAATTGTTCCTGTGGGCAGTTTGGTTTTTAGTTGTTCGTAGAAAACACTGACGGCACCACCCCCGACGATAACTCGCGCTTCGGGATGGTATTTTTTGGCCCGCTGCAGCCCTCGGCGAATTAGTCCCTGATTGCGCCATAATTCGCCGTAGTAGGCGGTTGTCACCTTTAAACCTCCTAAAGCACCTCGCAGCTTGATTAGGGGGTTTTTAGCGTAGTAAAATTCAAAGGCGTTTTGCAGGGGATTGCCACCGCGACCACCGACGGGAGCATATATTTGAATATCCCGCCAGGAGAATACTAGCAGGGTGGGCCGAAATTCGTCAACACAGCGATCGAGTGCCTGGTTAAAGTCTAAGGGGGGGACGGTACCAAGGTCAAAAATCCTTTGTTCGATGTCGGGGAATAGTTTATGAACGTGGTCGGAAAGATAAACGACACCGATGGGGAAAATGGGGTTACAGGGGAGTCTAACGTAGAGGATGCGTTGCGCTTGCGGTTGAGTCATGAGATTTCTGAATGGGACGAGGACGCATTCTGAGTAATCTTAATATAACTTAACTTTGTCCGGCTTGTCTGGCAGTTATCAGTTATCAGTTATCAGTTATCAGATGTGAGTTTTCAGTTCACTGTTTACTGTTTACTGAAAAGCTTCCCACTTCCCCACACCCCACACCCCACACCCCACACCCTACACCCCACACCCTACACCCCACACCCCACACCCCACACCCTACACCCTACACCCCACACCCTACACCCCACACCCTACACCCTACACCCTACACCCTACACCCCACACCCCACACCCCACTTCCCACACCCCACTTCCCACTTCCCACTTGCGTCTAAGGTTAAACTTTAATTCCTAGTACCTGTGTATGGGTTCCCCGCGCTTGGGTGACACCGATGGTTCTTTCGGAAGCTTCAATCATCGGCCGACGCAAACTAACGACAATAAATTGCGCTTGTTGTGCTTGTTTTTGAATCATTTTGGCCAATTTCTCCACATTAGCCCCATCTAAAAACATATCCACTTCATCAAACGCATAAAAGGGAGAAGGACGATATCTTTGTAGGGAAAAAATAAAGCTTAAAGCGGTTAAAGATTTTTCACCTCCAGACATGGAACTTAATCGCTGTACGGGTTTTCCTTTGGGATGTGCCACCAGATTTAAGCCACCATTAAAGGGGTCATTTTCGTCTTCTAATTGTAAGTAACCATCGCCATCGGAGAGGGTGGCAAATATATTCTTAAAGTTTTCGTTAACGGCAGTAAATGCTTCCTGAAAAGCATTAAATCTGAGGGTGGTAAAGTTTTCTATCCGTAAAAGTAGTTCGGTTCTTTCTCCTTCTAGAGTTTGCAGTTTTTCTGATAGTTCATCTAATCTCTCTTTAGTTTTTTGGTATTCTTCTAAAGCTAACATATTCACAGGTTCTAAAGCTTCTAATTTCCGTTGTAACTGCCGAATATCGCTTTGAATTTTCTCGAAATCTCGATCGCTTTCAGGAATTTCGGGCAAGGGATTGGGTAAGTCGCTTTCTAGTTGACTAATTTCTGTCTGTAAAGTGGTTAGTAATGCTTGTCTTTCCTCTTGATTGTTGACTAACTTTTCCGATTGCCAGATAGCCTGTTGTTGTTGGTTTTGTTGTTGTCGCAAAACTGTCTCTAATTGGTCTCTTTTTTGCTTGGTTTCCCCTAGTTGTCGGGATAATTGCTGTAAAGCTTGATTGATTTCTAAAATATGGTGATCAAGTTTTTCTATCTCCAGATTACCAGTATTTGTCTGATTAACTGCATCGGTAATTATCTTGTCAATCTCAATAATTCTATCCCCAGACTCTTGACTTTTTTCCTCTAGTCTGATTTGTTGATTATGTAAATCTTTTAACTGTTCGCGGACTGTAGCGAGGTGATTTTCTTGGGTTTGTAACTCTAATTCTTGACTGCGAATTATTCCCTGTACCTGTTGCCATTCGCTATGGGTATGATTGGCCTCTAAAGCAGTTAATTTCTCCTGTTCTTGCTGTAAAGATAACTCTAACTCAGGAATTTCTCTGGTTAATATTTCTAACCGTTGACGAGAAATAGTAATTTCCTCTTGCTGGCCCGATAATTGACGGGTTAAATCCTCTTTTTCTGTGGTTAAACGTTGTAAATCCTTGCTTAATTGTTGTAGAGATAATTGATTTTCCCGATGACTCTGACGGGTTTCGGTTAACTGTTGGGTTAACTGACTGATAAGATGATTAACTTGGGTAATTTTTTCTTCGTTGCGGGTAAGAATGCGATCGATTTCTGCTAATCTTTCCCGTAGAGATTCCGCTTCACTAGACTCCTTCGGAGAAATTTTACCAAAACGCAGCCCCGATCGCGTCGGTTGGCTGCCTCCGGTCATAGCGCCAGTCATCTCTAATAACTCGCCATCCAAAGTAACGATGCGATATTGATTGATATAATAACGGGCAGAATCTATATCCTCGAAAACCACGGTACTGCCAAAAATATAGTTAAAAACCTCCCGATACTGGGGTTGAAACTTAACTAAATTCACCGCTAAATCCAGATAACCCCGCGCGTGACGCAGAGAGGAAATATCCTGGGGACGGGGAGGACGAATTTTATTCAGGGGTAAAAAAGTGGCGCGACCGATGCGACGCTGTTTTAGCAAGGCAATTCCGGCAGCCGCAACGCTATCATCTTGGACGACTACATGACCTAAACGACCTCCGGCGGCGATTTCAAGAGCAATTTGATAACTTTCCTCTACTTCGCCTAATTGTGCCACTAATCCGCAGATTCCGGGCAAATCTGACTGTAATAATATTTGAGTGGCATAGGTTCCCTGGGCCTCCTGTTGTGCTTGCTTGGTCGCTTCCAGTTTATCTAATTCCCTCTGTTTGTCCCGTTGTTCTTTTAGCAGACGTTTTTGGGTGTCCTGACTGATAACGCGATTTTGTTCGGCAATGGTGAGTTTTTGGGCTAAATTTTGGATATCGGGATCCGATTGATTAATTTTTTGTAATATTTCTTGACTTTCTTCCGTTTTTGTGCTAATAACTTGCTCTAATTCTTGCAGACGTTGACCAGCTTCTACTATATTAGTTTGCAATCGATCGCATCTTTCGGTCAATTGGGCCCGTTGGCTACGGTAGGGGTTTAATTGTTCCTGAAGACGGGTAATATTGCGGGAAAGGTCACTTTGTTCTTTTACCCAAGCTTCTGACGCTTCCGCGAGACTACTTGCTTGCAGACGATGGGTTTCTAGGGTTTCCCTTGCGGTTTGGGTTGTCCGTAGGAGATTGGGTAAAATTTCAGTTTCTAAACGGCTTTTTTCAGCATTAATCTGGTTTAATTCGCGATTATAACGATTAATTTCCTCTGAAAGTCTGTTTTTCTGTGCCTGAGATTCTTTTTCAAGGTTTTCTAACTCTTTTTGCCGTTGTTGCTGTTGTTGTCGTTTGGCCTGTTGACTTGCTAATCGGGAAGTTAGGGACAGGTGTTCATCTTCCCCAAAAGCTTTGACCTGTTGATTGAGTTTCTCTAATTCTTGACTATTTTGGGCGATTTGTTCGGATAAATTGGCGATAGTCTCGGTTAAAACCTGTTTTTCCTTTTCCCCAGCTTGAATTTGTTCTTTTACTTGCTGGCAGCGCTGCTGGAGATTTTGCCAATGGAGGACAATTTCCCATTGTTGCTTTTCTTGGACTTGGGCCTTGAGTTTTTGGTATTTTTCGGCTTTAATGCGATCGAGTGCTAATTTCTCCAGAGATTTTTGCAATTCTGTGGCAATAATTTGGCAGCGTTCTTCTCTTTCTTTAACCGAATCGATATTCTCCTTAGTTTTCTCAATTTTGCGGTCAAATTCGGCTACTCCTGCCAATTCGTCGATAATTTCCCGTCTTTCCTTGGCATTCATGCTGATAATTCGGGTTACGTCCCCCTGTAACACCACGTTATACCCTTCGGGATAGATGCGTAAACGGTTTAATTGGTCGTGAAGTTCGCTAACCGTACAGGTTTCCCCATTGATATAGTAGGTAGAAGTATAGCTGCCACCCTTAGCCACTTTTAAGCGCCTAGAAACCGTCCAATCCCTATCGGTGGCGTCGGGAATATCGGCAACATCAAAAGTCACCGAAACACTCGCTTCGGTGCTATGACGTTGACTGTTATAGCTGTGATTGACTAAATCCGGTAATCTTTCGGCCCGCATTCCCTTGGAAGTAGCTAATCCCAAGCAAAATAGCAATGCGTCGAGAATATTCGACTTTCCCGAACCATTTGGACCAGAAACCACCGTAAACCCCGGTAAAAAGGGGATGGGAGTCGTTCCCCCGAAGGATTTGAAGTGTGAGAGTTCGACCTTTTTGATGTAAACCATGGCGATAAGCAAAAAGTAGGCAAGCTGTCAGCTGTCAGCTTTAATCTATAAGGGATAACTCCGGTTTATCCTTGAAAATATCCTCAGACTTGACCGGAGATGAGTTTGATTAGTTGCGTAGTTTGAGAATTTTATGACAACACCCTTATAGAAAAATATAGCTGATAGCCCCCTTAGATAGCTTGAATCCATTCTTTGACTTGGTACTCTGTCCAGATACCATTTTGCCAGTAGGGGTCCGCTTCGATTAATTCTCGCACTTCCGACTCGCTGGCTGCCTGATAAATTCCGAAAACTTGGCTTAAATCTGCCGTTGGTCCGATAGTAATGAGAATTCCCCGTTCTTTCTGTTGATTTAATCCCTCTAGATGCGCTTGACGATAGGGAGCGCGTTTTTCCAGCACGTTTTCACAATAACTACCCCAGATAACAAATTTCGGCATATTTGACCTGTACTCTCTTGATCTGTTGCTATTTTACGATCGAATCGTCAATCAAGCTAAATCGGTATAGAAAAGTGGGGGGGTACACAGAATCTACATTTTACTATAGCGGTTTTCACAGAAGTGAGTCCCGATTGAAACGCTGAAACGCCTATCTATCGATGGATTTACTATACCTCATTAGACTGAAAAACGCTATATATAGATTAGCTAATCCAGATAGGTTTTCTATTGTATTTAAGTAGGTAGGTGGAATTAAATATAAGATGAACATAGGTTGGGTTGAAGCATGAAACCCAACGCCTAACCATTACCATACTATATTTATATTGTTCTGGAAAATTAAGTTAGTATAACAAATACAGTCTTCACTCAAAGTTAATCCGTTCTCGTTCGACAACTAAAGGCCTTTTTAAAATTCTCATGTGCATTAAGCCAATGTATTCCCCAATAATGCCGATAAAAAATAGTTGCACAGAAGATATAAAAAACAGTCCGACAGTAAGGGGTGCAGTTCCCAAAGGAAACGATTGCCAAAAAATAAGTTTAGCGATCAAATACCCCATTCCCACCATAAAAGTCACTAGCGACATAAAAAAACCTAAGATAGTCGCTAATCTTAGGGGAACTTTGGAATGGCTGGTAATGCCTAACATTGCATAATCATACAACCGATAAATATTATTACTACTAATCCCCCTTGTGCGTTGCTTTTGTCGGTAGGAAACTTCCGCACTTTTTATCCCTAATTCAGAAATGATTCCCCGCAGATAGGGATAAGGATCATCCAGTTTTCTTAAAATTTCAATCACTTCCTGATCATACAATCCAAACCCTGTAAAATGCCCCGTTAGTTTAACTTCTGCCACCTTACCAATAAAAAAGTAATATAAGGTTCTAATCAGATAAAACAAGGAACTTTCTTCGCTGGAAGACTTAATTCCTTTTACCACTTTATAACCTTTTTCCCATTCCCGAATAAAATCAGAGATGAGAGCCGGCGGATCTTGCAAATCAGAAAATTGTAAAACAACCGCATCCCCATAAGCTTGTAAAAGTCCATAATAGGTGGAGCGTATAGCTCCAAAGTTTCGAGCATTGACGATAATTTTTACACGAGGATCTTTAAGGGCAATGTTTTTTAGCACCTTCACTGTTTGATCTGTTGAGTCATTATCAACAAAAATGTGTTCATATTCATATTCGGGCAAGGACTCAAAGACGGCGCGGGTCTCAAGATATAATTCTTCAACATTTCCTTCCTCATTATAGCAAGGACTAACTACACTAATTTTTTTCATTGTCTATTTCCTCTAAAAACAAAGGTTTTATTTAAAAAATAGGAAACAATTGCTAGAGGCAATACTAAGATAGCTTGTGCCACTAACATATTAATTCCTAGCATCTTAACAATTCGTAAGGATTCAGCGTTTAATAAATAAATCACTAAATAAACACCAATAAAGCGAGCTAGTAGTCGATTATTTTGGTCTTTAAAAACGATAGCTCCGATAGTTTTAAAGTTGAATAATACCCCGCAAATAGTAGCGATAAGTAAGGAATATCGCTCATCTAATCCTAGACGAAACAGCAAGGCAAACACCCCATAACCAAATAAGGTATTAACTACCCCCACTAACAAAAATCTAACAGATTTGCTTTTTTTGAACAGATACATTTTTCAAGTTTATTTTGACAATTAGTGATTACATCAGCATTCTTTTCGCCTCACCTCTAAAATGGCTAATACACTCTTTGTAGCATGGCCAGAGCCGATTGCACAATGCCATCCAAATCAAGTCCTTGTTGGGAACGTAAAACTGTTTGACTACCGGCGGTTTTCACGGCTTCTCTTTTTAACCTTAAAGGCTTAAATTTCACCGATTCGCCGGACTGTGCCAGAACTTCTGCAACTGCACTTCCTAAACCCCCAATTCCATGTTCTTCCAAGGTGATTATCTTCTTAGTTTTTTGAGCCGATTGTAAGATAGATTGTTCATCTAGAGGGTAGAGAGTCGGCATACTCAAAACTTCAATAGAATAACCCTGCATCGTCAGTTTTTCAGCCGCTTTAACGGTTAAATCTAGCATTCCCCCTATACTGATTAAGGTCAAATCTGTCCCCGACTGTAACTCGATTGCCTTACCAATTTCAAACTGAGGCTCCCTGGGGTGAACTTGAGGCTCACCAGCTTTCCCTAATCTTAAATAACAGGGACTCGAAAGGTTGGCAATGGCTTGAGTCGCTAACTTAGCTTCCAGAGGATCTCCCGGAGCGATAACCGTCATATTGGGTAAGACTCTCATCACCGCTAAATCTTCTATGCCATGATGGGTATAACCCAGAGAACCATAACTCAGTCCGCCACCAACAGCAACGATGTTAACATTGAGATGGTGACAACAGACATCATTGCGAATCTGTTCAAAACATCGCATAACAGGAAAATTGACAATAGAGTAAGTAAAGACAATTTTGCCACTCATCGCTAGTCCAGCCGCAATTCCCATCATATTTTGTTCGGCTACTCCCACGTTGACATATCGATCGGGAAAGCGGTCAGCAAATCTTTCCAAGACTGAATAGCCTAAATCAGCACACAGAAGCCAAATTCTCGGTTCCTGTTCGGCCATTTCACAAAGAGTGTCTATAAATGCTGTTCTCATAATCTCTCCTCAATTTCGGTGATCGCTTGGGCTAATTGTTCTACATTAGGTGATTTGTAATGCCAAGCCAGTTGATTTTCCATAAAACTGACTCCTTTTCCCTTAACAGTATGGGCGATAATACAGCTAGGTTTTCCCTTTTCAAAAGGAACACTATTGAAAGCGTCTTCAATCTGCTGGAAATTATGACCGTCAATTTCTCGCACTGACCAACGAAATGCCTGGAATTTAGCTGTTAAGGGTTCAAGGTCAAGCACTTCTTGGACTGTGCCAAAACTCTGAATTTTGTTATAGTCCACGATAACGACTAGGTTATCGAGTTGATGCTGAGGCGCGAATAGGATTGATTCCCAGTTTGAGCCTTCGTCCATTTCGCCATCACTAACTAGAACAAATACTCGGTAGGGTTTATCTTCACGTTTACCGGCTAGAGCTATACCACAACCGATAGGTAAACCATGACCTAAAGACCCGGTAGAGGCTTCTATTCCGGGTAGATAATGACTGATATGACCGGTTAACTTAGAACCATCTTGACAATAGGTTTCTAGCCATTCTAGGGGAAAAAATCCCCGTTCAGCCAGTACCGCATAGAGAATGGCCGCACTATGACCTTTACTGAGAATAAAGCGATCGCGGTCTAGCCAATTTGGGTTAGTCGGATCAATTCGGAGAATTTTGCCATATAGTACAGCTAATAAATCAGCCATACTTAAGCAACTGCCAATGTGAGAGGCATTAGCTCGATGAACCATTTGTAAAGCCTGAAGACGGATTGATTGAGCTAATTGTTTGATTGTGTTTGCTTGAATCATTATTCTTTAACAAAGTAGGAAATATAGGGGTCATAAGGAAAGCGACAGAGTTTAACCATCCGCAAGTCTAGGCTTTCTAAAAGGGCTTGGGTCTCACCTGGAAATTCGGCGCAGTTTAGCTCATCAAAAGCAATAATTCCCCCCTTAACAACCCGAGGATAGAGATATTCAAAGGCAACTTTAGTTGGTTCATAAATATCAAAATCTAGGTATAAAAGACTAATCAACAAATGAGGATTATCTCTCACATATTGAGGAATCGTTTGACAAGCATCTCCGACGACTAATTCGATTTTAGGAATATGCCCTAGCGGACGATTGTTGTCGTGAATGGTAACTAGAGATTTAATTTCTTCTACAATCGCATTGTGGGTTTGAAATGCTCCTTCTTTTAGATGTTCAGAAACTCCAGTTTGAAGGTCCTTCTCGTGAACACCAGGAAAGCCTGAAAAGGTATCAAATCCGATTACTTTGCGAGTATGATTATAGGGTTCAGAAATGGCTGAATAATGATACCAAGACAGTAATCCACCCCCTCCAAAAACCCCACACTCAACAACACTGCCATTAGCGGGGAGGCTAAGTTTGAAAATTTCCCATTTTGTCAAAAATCGAGCAATGTCTTGGCGACGTACCTGACGAGGAAATGTTTGTAGTCGTTGAGATAATGGTAGTTTAGATGCCTCAAAAGATTCACATAAACGCTCAAGAATACCTTTTTCCTGATTAGTATATTTAACTAAATGATGCCCTAATTGGCTTAATGCTTGGTTGTTTTCTGAAGGAATTGGTTGTTCTTTCATTGTTTTAATATCCCTTTAACTGTTTCTAGTAATCCTTGCTCAATAGTAATTTTAGGCTCCCATCCCGTCAAGGTTTTGATGCGAGTAATATCCGCTTGTAAGTGCATCACCTGATCGGGACGATAGGGAACTGCACCATATTCGGGTTGAATAGTGGGATTAACGAAATTCTTAAGGGTTTCTACAACTTCTTTCAAAGGTATAGCTACGCCCGAGCCAAGGTTAAATATCCCAGTTGCTTGAGTATAAGCTACACTCAAGATGGCCTTAGCGGCATCCTCAACATACAGATAATCCCATAATTGCTCACACTTTGTCAATTTAGGGCTATTGCCCGAGGCGATTTCTCGGATCAAATAGGGAATTAACCAGTAGGAGTCATCCCCAGGACCATAGGGATCAAAAAGACGAATCCAAGAACCTTGAATATCATAGGCTTGACATAATCCTAAGGCTGCCCAACAGGCCGCTAATTTAGCTTTCCCATAAAGGGTGGTGGGATAGGTAAGAAATTGTTCATCCACTTGACGGTTAGGATTCCCATATTCGGCTTGAGAGCCGATGCCAATCCATTGTGAACACCCGACTGATTTAGCTAATTCAACACTCTGTAAAGTTAAGGGAAGATTATCTTGGATTTGGTGCAATTCATTGCGATCTTTTCCTGCCACTCCTCGCCAAGCGAGATTAATCAGAATCTGTGGCTGATAATCCTTGATTTTTTCAATTAATTGCTCATCCGTTAGACTTTGATAAACAAAAGTAGGATACCCTTCTAAATCTTTGAGTCGAAACGGATTGGAAGAAGGTCGTTGCAATACTAGGGGAAGATTGCCATCTTTGAGGATTTGTTTGAGTACAGCAGCCCCAACAAATCCTGATGCCCCAGTTAGGATGATAACTTTTTCTTGAGAAGATTGTCCCATTACATTTCCCTCCCGTCTAAGACATCAAGCATCGAGTGAAGTTGCTCCGATGAATAGCCAAATTTTTGTAAATCCTCTTGAATCTCTTTTAGATAACCGAAACTAAAGACAATTATATCGTCAACGGGTGATTCTTGCAGTTTTTCAATACCAAAGACGGGAACTTCCGATTTGGGGCAGTAAATTCCCTGCCCCTTCGGTTTTTTATCCACTAAATACTCTAAGTAATGAGCCTTATTCATAGCTGCTAGAGTCATCACACCACGACCACCAGCACCATAGCCAGCTATTTTTTTCCCTTTTTGGCTATTTTTCTCTAAATAATCATCTAGATTCTGAATCCCTTGATAGATTTTTTGGACTTGAGTGTCATAAAAATTAAGCTCCTCAAAGTTATCAAGTTCTACCTTGGGTAAAGCTTGATTAGCGAAAATAGAGCCTTTGGGAGTAGCCACAAAAAGTAGAGAATTTGCCCGGCGGATTGACTCAGAAACAATATTAAAATCAATAATTACATAGCCCATTCTTTCCATTAACGATTGAGCGGTTGAGGAAGTTAAATAAATTGAGTGTTCATGTTCAAATAAACAATACTCTCGTCGATCAAAAATTTTCTCTAAATCGTGAACTTCTACTACTAAAATACCCTTTTCAGGATTAAGTATTTCCCGAACAGTCTCCAGAAAATTGACGGGATCTGGCAGATGATCGAAGGTATAGGATAACAGCACAATATCGACTTTTTTAAAATCTTCAGGCAGTTTTTCAATAGATGATTCGTTAAACAATCCTTGAATGGTTTTGATCCCTTGCTCTTCAGCAATTTTAGTCAAATACGAGGAAGGTTCATAACCGAGAACTTTACCCCCCATTGCTTGAAAAGGAATTAATTGTCCTCCATCTCCCGATCCAACTTCTAAAACTTTAATTTTGTCATCGATAAAGTATTTATCAATTAAGGACTTGGCTAAAGTTTCCATAAACTTACTGGCCGTTTTTGATGTTCCTACTGAGTATTGATAGTCTTCATAGTAGTCAGTTACATCAACATCATGTTGAGTTTGAACTGTATGACAATCTAAACAAAGATAGATAGGAATATCGGCTTTAAATTCCCTACCTAATTCCTCTTGAAGGATAAATTCATCCGTAAATGGCATTTGAGGCAAGGTGAGAATTTTCTTTAAATTCTCTGATTGACAGATTCGGCAGTGATTTTTTAGGTGAATTTTAGCTTTCATAAATTTGCGATGATCAGGTATAAATTAAAGGATTCTGAGTAAGCAATGCCCACATTGTCCCAAGATAAGCTCTAGGTTTTCCCAGTTGTAAGACAACTTTGATAGTATCCGATTTGTTGGCGGGTAGGTCTTGGGATTGTACCTTATCCTCCCGTAGCTGTTTTTTGTCCTCGTATTTGGATAATTTGGCGTAAAAAATATCATAACCTTTCTGACTTACTTTTGTATCAGCATAGACAAAACTACGGCGGTCGCAACACAGTATATCAGAGCCATTTGAGAGGGGATGACCGGTGCATCTTTAGTAGATCCTTACAGACAAGGATTTTAGCTATTGTTAGCTTTACACACTCAGTATTTTTGCAAAACTGAGATGCACCCGTCTCATCATAAACTATCATCAACGTCAACTCCCAGCGAGCGCAATTTTGCCGACAAGCGTTCGGCTCGTTGCTTTTCCTGCTCGGCTCGTTGCTTTTCTTGCTTTACTAACTCACTCCCCCATAATAGCAAATTTCCCGACTTATCCCACCAGCGCAACCAATTAGTAGTAAATTCAGCTTTGGTTCCTTGCCAGATACCGATAAACAAGTTAAGTTCTTTTATCCAGTAACGATTATTCTCATCTGGCAACTGCTGCTCATACTTTCCTGCCACTAAACAATAAACATCTAATTCTCCTGTTTTTGGCTGAAAAATTCCATAGACAGGTACTTGTAAGATTTGCTCGTAAAAATACCATTTTCCATAGGGATAGTGAGGGTTGATGGAATATTCACCCCCTTCGGTTTCCGAGATAAACTCTAGGACGATGGTAGGAATTTCTCCTTCAAGATGGGGAGTATAACTGCGCCGAATTTCTCCGCCAGGAATCGGTTTTACTGAGGGAATATAAACCCAATCAGGTGCTTTGACAACAGTTTGAGTTTTAACGGTAGCACATAAGCCAAAATTAGAAGCAATTAGCATCGATTCCAGAATTAGTCCTGCTAATTCTAGGGATTCTCGTAAAGCTGCTGCTAACAGAGGTTGCAGGTTATTGTCCACAGGTTCGTCAGGTAATACAAAATCATCCGGCAATTTCTCCCAGGTGATTATCGTTGATTTTGTCGGTAAATCAATAGCAGATGGTGTCATTGTCGTAAACAGTCCTTCCTAATATTTAATAAGCTCTCATAAACTGCCCGCAACTAAGTAGGTGCATTAAATTAATTATAAAATAGACATCTAGGTGGACAATGCCTGCAATTATCTCATACACTATCATCAACTTCAACTCCCAGCGTTCGCAATTGTGCTGCCAAGCGATCGGCTCGTTGCTTTTCCTGCTCGGCCAACTCCTCTATGGTGGGGAGCAATTGCCCCTCTGCTGTTGCCCAACGTAGCCAAGTAATCGGCTCTTGTTCATCCCCATAAATTCCCTGCCACCGCACTAACACTAGCCCTAATATTTCGCTGCTGAACCTGCCTTGAGCATCTGGGGTTAAAGATTTATAAACGCCCCCTTCTAAGCGATGTCCCGCTAAATCTTCTGGGTCAAAGGGATCATACCAAAAGTATTCTGTCACCCGCAAACGATTCTGATAGATAAGCTTTTTCTCTTCTTTATCTTTTTTGGCTGTACTTTCAGAGAGCAACTCAATCACCACATCAGGAGCTTTTTCTTCTTCCCAGACGACCCAGCTTTTCCGTTCTCTTCGAGGCACGTCCACAACGACAAATACATCAGGTCCGCGATAATCCTCGTTACGCACTTGATTGGGGCTAAAGTAAACAAACATATTGCCTCCGACAAACGCTTCTCGTCCTTGAGTTTTTAACCACCGGGAGAGAGGTCTGACTAATAACTGCATTTGCAGTCCGTGTCTCTGGGTTTCCATGGGAATACCATCATCAGAAGGTAGTTCATCTTGGGTCGGTGGTAGCTTGATCCCTAGTGGGTTAGCTGCAATTGCCAGGGTTTCTTGAGCCATTGGTTAGGTTGGGGTGAACAACTGATGCCACTTTCTTATCATAAACTATTGTCAATGTCAACCCAATTGCGCTCTTAATTTTGCCGCCAAGCGCTCGGCTCGTTGCTTTTCCTGTTCGGCCCTTAGTTTTTCCTGCTCTACTAATGGGACTTAGACAAAAAAACAATCGAGAAAAGCCTCAACTCCAATCCCCGCTTGGGATTTACTTCGAGAAGCCCAAAATCGCTGAAACCCAGATATATCAAGGAAAATCATCAATCGAGGTTAAACCTTTGTACCCTAATGGTTTGAGCCTTTTTTGCTGACCGAAAACGCCTAAGTCCCA
>NZ_JAPZSZ010000165.1:0-8709 GCF_027532095.1 Microcystis sp. LE19-195.1E | reverse complement strand
GAGAATTTGAAAATAAAGAAGAACTGGAAAAAGTAGTCAATCAGCTTTTAAATGAAGGGGGATTGATTATTAAATGGAGTAGAAAACTTAAAAATAAGGGTAATGCTGTCAATGTAACTTAAATGCGTAAAAGCTTATATCAAAGAATTTTAGTTATCTTTTGACAAAAATTAGATAAATTGGCTTTTTTATCTAAAAACTCTAGTAATTCAGCTAGAGATTTTTGAGGATTTTTATATTTCTCGACCTGTCGATTTAGACTGAATTTAATTTCTTCGGGATATTCATCGAACAAATGACTTAAAAAAGTATCAGGAGATTGAGCCTTTATACCCCAAGTTTCTAAAGCTGACAGTGAAAAATCAGGAAGATTATTAGTTAAAATTAGATTAGCTTTAGCCATAACAGCAGTTGCTAGAACATGACGGTCTTGTAAGTCATTTGTCATTAACTCAATTAAACCAGATGGCACTTCAATCATGGCTTCGGGAAAAGCTGCTTTCATTGTCTCCACTAAATTAAGGGCTTTTATTGAAGTTATATTATATCGATTAATCAGATTGCGGGTTGTTTCTTCTAAAATTAATTTCGACCAGTAAGGCGAGTATAAACCTTGCCAAGCAATTGATAATAAAGTATCGCGTAAATACTGAGGAATAAGAACACAAGCATCTAAAACAACCCTAGGCTCTGCTGTCATCTAGGTTTAATTCCTCATCTTTTCTGTATAGTCCTTCCGCTTCAGTCATGGCTACAAGGTTATTTAAAATTTGTTCTCTTTCTCGATATTTTTTCTCTTTATATATTAGCAAATCTTCTCGTTTTATTCGTTTATCACTGCCTACATTAGTCGATAAAATTTGCCCCTGTTCTAGTAATTTTATTAGATAAGAGTTAGAAACATTTAACAAATTAGCCGCTTCTTCTATAGTTAAATCCTGATGGGTAACATTTAACTGAATTACCTGTCCCGATGCTAAGGCAGCCACACTGTAACGAAGTACCATTAAAACCGATTCGGGAATATGGATATTTTCTCCCTGTTCGGTTACGAGTCTCGTCGGGATTTCTCTATTAAGCAGCTGATTTAATTGGGTTATTTGTTCAGTTTCTTCGGGTTCGACAACAAAATGAGTTGGGTCAAAATTAGAATATTTACTCATATCAAAGAATGACTCCACGCATTGATATTATTTCACCTCATTTTAACATACCAATCTGACAGGGGGACAAGAACCCTGAAATCGATACATCATAAGCTTTCTAGAGCTTTTGATCGAATAAGTTTTCCGCACTGGCTCCCATTTATCGATAAAATTCTGGCTCTTCTGGTTTCTGTGTGGAATTAATTTCTAGCTTTCTTCAGCCATTCCTAATATTTCTTGATAAAGAATTGGGCTAATTCTTTTACCTTGACTCAAAAACTGCTCTAAAATGGGTTTAACTTCAATAATAATTCCTTTCTTTTTAGCGATTAATAAAAGTCCAATTGTTCCAGTTACGGGCAAATTTCTAGACTGAGCGACTTTTCTTCCTAATTTTTCGTCTATTAAGACTCGATTCGCTTTTAATTCTTCTGCCAAGACAATTGTAGCCGCTTCCCCCAAATCTAGTTTAAACTGAATTTGCAATTGTAATAATTGAGCGGGAGATTGAAGGGTAAATACCTCAATCCACTGAGCAGCAGGAACAACCGAAGCAGCCCGATGATTTCCTGTGGTGACTTCATTATAAACTTCTTGGGGAATGATAATTTTGCTAAAGAGTTTTTGGAGTAAGTTAAGTTGACCAACTTTAGCTAACTCACTTAACGGAGTGGTATTAGAGACAATAATCACGCAGGAGAATCTTCTAATAGTTGCAGGGTTTCTGTAATTTCTTGTTCTAACTCTTCTCGATTTTGGTCGGGGAAGATGGCAACCCCATATTGACCCATAAGTTCGAGAACTTCTAAACGAGAGATTCCCAATAGCCTGCCAGCTATCCCACTACTAATTTCTCCATGTTTTAACAAAGTCATGATATATGCTATCTTAGCCTGTTCCTCTGCTTGTGAATGGAGAGATTCCGAGATATTAATAGGCAAATCAAATCGTATAGTTATGGTCATACGTTGGGATTATGCAGAAGTTTTTGGCTCTTTTAACTGCCAGATACTAACATTTTATACTAAATCCGTTGAGTAACGCACAGAAAACGGGTTTCTCCGAGAAACCCGTTTTCTGCTCATGCACTCATGCAAAAAGGGGAATAAATAATCAGTCTTTAATAACCAGATTTAGTATTACAACAGATTTGCGCCCGTAGGTTGATTTGATCTATCATTTTTCTAGAGTAAAAACAGACGGTTCTTCGTTACTTAGTATAGTTCGATAGGGTGGCATAAATCGACTAAATTCTTATCTGGCAAGAGATTTAATTGATTAGTTCGCTCTAGATCAAAAACAATTAACAAAAATCGCTAAATGCCTTTCTCTATAAGAGTTTCATCCCTTATAACCTCCGTCCATTGCATAACACAAACCGAAGAACCTTATTTAGGGTTTGCGGCAAAAAGCTTTTCGGTGGTGGCAGGGTGTGGGGTAGTGGAGCATTTGGCTGAAATTTCCCTAAACCCCTAAATCCCTATCACCCTATCTCTCGACTCCTGAATACTGACTCCCCGAGAGATTAACTTGCTTGGGAGGAGACAAAACCCGATAACTCGCGAAAACGGATCTCATCGCGGTGGGGATCAGAGCGACTAACTTGTACTTGAAAGCGATCGCCTAAAGATACCGAGCGCTCAAAACGATGGGGTAATTCTAACCCCAATTCCTCCAATAAAATCAAGCCTAAATTTTCCTCTTCCCGCAGCCAGCGCAACACCAAAGCTTGCCAGACTTGATCTCCCTGTCGTCGCAAGAATTCCAAACTCCAATAACGATTAGTTTGTCGTTCCACCGAGGTGGCTTCTTGGGCTGAACTAGCGACACTATAGAGAATTTCCTGCATTCTATCCCGGGTAAAAGGCAGTTGATCGCCCCGGAGATGGGCTTTTAGTTGAAAATGGGTCAAAAGGTCAGTATAACGGCGAATTGGCGAAGTTACTTGGGAATAGGTATTCAATCCCAGACTAGCATGACGGTTAGGAATCGTCGTCATCTCACTGCGCGGCATACAGCGACGCAAGGCACAGGAACGCACCGGGCCCGCAGGTAGTAAAATTAACTCCTCATCGGGGGGTAATTCCGGTTGTGGTTGTCCGCGGAAAGGCACGGGTATCTCGTGTTCCTGACAGTAGCGACCGGCGATTTCTCCGGCTAAAATCATCATTTCCGCCACTAATTGCCGAGATGGAGAAACTTCCTGCAATTCTACGATAATTTCGTCGTTATCCTTCACCTTAATGGATGATTCTGGCATTTGGATGTTAATCGATCCCTGAGATTTGCGCCATGCGTGGCGTTGTTTTGCCCAACGGTTGAGAATCCTTACTTCCGGTTCATGCTGCAGATCCAGATGTAACATTTCGTCCACATCTTCGTAGGTGAGGCGATAGGTAGGTTTAATTGTACTAGGATGAATCCGATAATCGGCGATCGCCCCCGTTTCATCGAGGATTACCCCAAAACTCAATGCGGGACAAAGTTTACCCTGTACCAAACTCATTGGACCGGCGGCCAATTCTAGGGGAAACATGGGAACCATTCCCGTGGGAAGATAAAGACTGGTACTGCGACGACGTGCTTCTAGGTCTAATTCATCATCGGGAAGCACTAAACGGCTAGGATCAGCAATATGGATCCAGAGACGATGACCACCATCCGCGAGCATTTCCACCGATAATCCGTCATCGATTTCCTCGGTACTTTCATCGTCGATGGTATAAATTTTTTGGTGGGTTAAATCGAGACGATTGTTGACATCCGCATCCGCAGGGGGATTGAGTAAATTAAGACGCGCCACATCAAGTACCTTTTTCGAGAATTGAACGGGGTAGGAACTGCGTCGCAGGAAAAGGTTTTCGTGACTACTCCACCATTTCAAATCGACTAACAATTCAAAAGCAGCCTCGGGGGTTTGGGAACGGCCCAGCAGCGAGAGTATGTCCATGGCTGCTGGATATTTTTGTTCGGGTTGGAGGATAAATTTTTCTAGAGATTCCAGACGAATTCGATCGCTTTCTGACCATTCTACCGTTTCACTGGCCAGGGCCTGTTGGAGACGTTGGAGAAATTGGCCTTTTTCCCGTTGACGCTGTTGTTCCACCTCTAGCTGGTGTTTGATTTCCTCTACCTGATTTTCCGATCGGGCTTCGTAACCATCCCCTTTATTTTTAAAATAAACTTTATCATCACTCAAGAGACAATGGGCCGCATAGCAAAACTGCGGACTGCGATCGGAAAAGAGAATCTCGGCCATGTCTTCGGGAGTGACTAACTGATTTTCCCCAGCTAATAATTCCCAGGCCACTTCTAAACCACTAGCATCTAGATAGGGTTGGACTTCCCGCAGAAAATTGCCAATCTCTTTATAGTTGGATGGACCTGCTTTGATAATGTAATCGAAGCGTTGGGGACGCAGTTTATGCGGGTTTCCCCCTTGATCGATGACGATCCAATCTTTTTTCCCTTCTGGGCGATCGATCACCCCTAAGCGCCTTTCTCCTTGGACGCGAAATTCTACCAGCGTTCCCTTATCCACTGCTTCCCCTTACTGCCTATCTATTTTGTCTATTTTCTATCATCCTCGATCGATTACTCGATCGGCAAGAGCAATCATCAATCCCCACCCACTAGATAGGTATAACGTCGCAAACTGCGTTCATAATCCTGTAGGAGTAATTGGGATTCTTCCACAGTCATGCGATTTTCCTGCAAAGCTTGTTCACAACGAAGACGAATTCTTTCTAACAGATCTTCTGCGGAATACTGCACATAACTTAATACTTCCGTGATCGTATCTCCTTTGACTAGATACTCGATATCGTATCCCTTGGGACTCATCTGAATATGTACCACATTGGTATCGCCAAAAAGATTATGTAAATTGCCCATAATCTCTTGATAAGCACCCACCAAAAACATTCCTAAATAATAGGGTTCTGGAGAATGTTTACCGTTTTTGTACTCCAACGGATGCAATTCTAAAACAGATTTTACGTCCCCGCGCAAATCGATAAACTGGGCAATTTTCCCGTCACTATCACAGGTTAAATCGGCGAGAATCCCTCTTTGGGTAGGTTCTCGATCGAGACGATGGATCGGCATAATTGGAAATAGTTGATCGATCGCCCAACTATCGGGAACTGACTGAAAAACCGAGAGATTGGCATAATAAATTGAGGCCATAATTTGCTCTAAGTCTTCCAAGTCATCGGGAACATAATCCTGTTGTCGGGCCACTTGCAGAATTTTGTGACAACAAGCCCAGTACAAATGTTCGGCTCTAGCTCGTTCCTTGAGACCGAGATAACCGAAATTAAACAGACTAATCGCCTCCTCTTTGAACTGTCCCGCATCGTGATAAGCTTCCTGATAATTGCGCTCATCGATACCCGTGTAGGTTTCCCAGAGATTACGGAGGATGAGGTGTTCTTTCCCATTGCAGGGATCGGGAGGGTTTTGGGGAACCTCACTACTTCCCAAGATATCAAAGACTAACACCGATTGATGAGAAGCGATCGCCCGGCCACTTTCACTGATGAGAATTGGGGGTGAAATCTGGGCATCTTCACAAGCTTCCTTGACCTCGGCCACGATATCATTGGCATAATTCTGCATATTGTAGTTTTTTGAGGCGTAGAAGTTAGTTTTTGAGCCATCGTAATCGACCCCTAAACCACCCCCCACATCGAGATAGGTCATATTTGCCCCTAATTTCGCTAATTCCACATAAATCTGACTAGCTTCGCGAATGGCATCCTTAATGACGCTAATAGCGGAGATTTGCGACCCGATATGATAGTGCAGCAGTTGCAGACAATCTAACATCCCCGCTTGTTCTAATTCCGTCACCACCGTTAAGATTTCCGGGACGGTTAAACCGAATTTTGCCCGGTCTCCCGTGGAACATCCCCAACGGCCCACCCCTTTTGTCCCCAGTTTCGCACGCACTCCCAAATGAGGGGCAATTCCTAACTGACGACTGACGCGCAGGGTTAAATATAATTCTTCCAATTGTTCGATGACAATCAAAGGCCGATGACCGAGACGAGTGGTCAACAGGGCTGTTTCCAGGTATTCTTTGTCCTTATAGCCGTTACAAATTAGCAATGGTTGTGTTTTGTCATTTTTGCCGTTTAAGGCAGGTTCTAGGGTAGCTAAAGCAATCATTAGCTCAGGTTTTGAACCAGCCTCAAGCCCAAATTGATAGGGTTTACCAAAACGCACTAAAGACTCGACGATGTGACGGTGTTGATTGCACTTGATCGGATAGACACCGCGATAGACATTGGCATAATTATAACGGGCGATCGCTCGGTTAAAACAGGCATTCAGGCGCTCGATCCGGTCTTCCAAAATATCACTAAACCGAATTAACAAGGGTAAACCGATATTACGCCGCTTAATCGCCGAAACTAACTCGTATAAGTCCAAAGAACCGCCCCTTTCTCCCTGGGGCGAAACGGTAATATTTCCTGCGGCATTGATCGAGAAATAGGGTTCTCCCCAGCCTTGGATGCGATAGAGATTTTCGCTATCTTCGATCGACCAATGTTTAACGGGGGCAACTTTTTCGAGGTTGTTACCGTCAGAAGGGGTCAGATCCACTGGAGATAATTGCTTTTCTTGTTTCTTAAGTTGAGTTTTACCCGCCATTGTCTATCGATCGCTCCGTGTGAGACTCCGATCTTCTATCTTAAGTCAGACTTCCTGTCCGCGACCAAGATTCCGATCGTGATAGAATCTATTAGCCCTCAGGAGGCAGGATTCAGGAGACAGGATTCAGGAGACAGGATTCAGGAGATTATTTGTATTTTCTCCCCATCCCCCATCACCCTAGGGTTGATTCATAGTAGGGTTGATTCATGAATCAACCCTACCCATCACCCCGTTCCCCTGTTCCCTTCTCCCCAAAATTTTATAGTGAACCGCTTATGAAATTATTAGACTCAAAAGGACGTTTATTCGGTAAATTTAGCTTGCTTGATATTGGAGCGGCCTTAGTAATTTTATTGACAATTATCGGGATTTTTGTTGTCCCGGGGACGAGTGGTAAAAGTACGATCGCTCAAGTTACCAAAGAACCCCTAGAAGTGGATGTTATTGTCCGGGGTTTAAGTGTTCTTAATCCCAATGCTTTGATTAATCAATTCAATACCGAGAAGAAAACTAATATTGTTATTCGTAATCAACCGGCCGGTCAAGTGGATATAAAAAATGTTAAAGCTTTATCGAGAAATGTCTTAGTTCCGCAGCCCGATGGTAGCGTGAAAGTCCTACCGGATCCCCGCACGGAAAACTATTCTCAAGATATGATTATGACTCTCAGTGGTCAAGCGGAAGTTACAGATACTGGTGCGGTTGTTGGCGGTCAAAAGGTGAAAATTGGCACTTTAATCGAGTTGGAAGGAGATAATTATAATTTCAACACCAGTGTTATCGATGTCCGTTTACCAAAAAGGTCTTAGTTAGTAAACAGTGAGCAGTAAACAGTGAAAAGACAGCAGGAAACTTCCATGTAACACTGCTCACTTGAAAACTCAAATCTGATAACTGATAACTGATAACTGATAAGAGGATTAACTGCTATTTATACACCGCCTTTAGCTCGTTTGATCGAGCAGTTACAAAAATTACCCGGGGTGGGACCCAAAAGCGCTCAACGTCTGGCCCTCTATATTCTCAAACGACCGGAACAAGATGCGATCGAATTGGCCCAGGCGATCGTAGCAGCCAAAAAACAAGTAGGATTATGTCAGGTTTGTTTTCATCTTTCGGCCGAACCGATTTGTGAAATTTGCCGCAATCCTAACCGAGAAACGGGGACTATCTGTGTGGTAGCTGACTCCAGAGATGTGATTGCTTTGGAGAAAACAAGGGAATATTCGGGCAAATATCACGTTTTGGGCGGTGTTATCTCGCCTATGGATGGGATTGGACCGGATCAATTAAATATACAGTCTTTAGTCACCAGAGTCAGCCAGAAAAAAATTCAGGAAGTTATCTTAGCTATCAGTCCCAGTGTCGAAGGGGAAACCACGACTTTGTATGTCGGGGGTTTACTGAAACCCTTCACTAAAGTTACCCGTATCGCTTTTGGGTTGCCCATGGGTGGTGATCTAGAATACGCTGATGAAGTAACCCTAGCGAGAGCTTTAGAAGGTCGTCGGGAATTGTAAAATCTCGCCAAGGTTGGGATTAAGTAGGGTTTGCTGAATAAATGTGAAATGTAGGCAAGGTAAGGGTTTTGTGGCTTTTCTCGTGAAACAGGTGCAAGATTTTGAAAGAATCGTGCTTCAACACCTTGCGTCTTCATCGGCCCGTGTCCTGTAGGGGCGAAGCATTCGGGCAATAACCTATCGGTGAAACGTAGATTTTCTATCCGAATGCTTCGCCCGTACTTTTTGCCGCCAACCCTAAGTAGGGCTTGCTGAAAAAGTCATTGAAAAGTACAGGTCTCTTAATCAATGATTTCACTTAGCTACAAGCATAAGCTTTAGTTGTTGATTAATTTTTAAGTTATAACTTATCCTAATCATTGACCGAGAAAAAGTGCTGTTTT
>NZ_JAPZSZ010000196.1:0-10243 GCF_027532095.1 Microcystis sp. LE19-195.1E | reverse complement strand
TCAGCAGGGTTATCAAATTTTAAATCTGCCTCTATCCAATAATGTCAGCAGTTTTCAAAATAAAATTTTTCAGTAAAACCAAAACCCCTGTCCCTTTAGTGTTGTGTGGGGTTTGGGGATTTGGGGATGTGGGGAGTTGGGGATGTGGGGATGTGGGGAAGGGGGGACGTGGGGACGGGGGGACGGGGGGAAGTGGGGAAGTGGGGAAGTGGGGGAATTTCAACTAAAACCCCAAAACCCTATCACCCTATCACCCTATCACCCTATCACCCTATCACCCTATCACCCTATCACCCTATCACCTCCTGCCTCCTGATAACTGATAACTGATAACTGATAAATGAATGCTTCTCCCGCTTATGTTTGCTGTCAAGTGTTGTCATCTACTCACCTCGAACAAATTCGTTCTTGGTGGGGACAGTTGGCAATACAGGTGACAGCGCCGAGGATTAGTCTAAGTGAAAGAGAGCTGCCGCTAAAGACGGGGGAAATCTATCAACTCTTGCTTTCCACTGACCTACAAGCTTTATTGTTAGCCAGTCCCCAAGCACATAACTTTGAGTACGAAGTCCGCATTAGTTTTGAAGCGAACACGATTAAAAACTTTCTGCAAGGACTGGCTGTCAAGTCTCTCCACAACCCAAAAATTCAGCAGGGTTATCAAATTTTAAATCTGCCTCTATCCAATAATGTCAGCAGTTTTCAAAATAAAATTTTAGTCAAAATTCTCTCGATAATTTCTTCTCCGTCTGCTGATAGAGATTGTTCCCGCATCTTCTCCGTTTGTCAACCGGTAGAAGCGGCCCTATCCCAACAAATCCAACAGGAAAGATTATTAAACCAAGTCATCACCCAAATGCGTCAGAGTCTGGAGTTACCGGTGATTCTGGAAACCGTAGTCAGGGAAGTGCGGGATTTTCTGCAAGTGGACCGATTGTTAATTTATCAATTTTTCCCCAGTACCGGTGAGGTAAAGGGAAAAATAACTTCCGAGTCGCGCATTTCTGACCAGATAAATTCGGTGTTAAATTTAACCCCCGAAGACGATTGTTTTTCCTATATTCCCCAATACAAAGAAAAGTACCGTCAAGGATTAATTCTGGCCGTAGATGATGTGGATGCTAACTATTCTTCTTCCTTCTGTTTGTCCGAATTTTTGCGACAACACCAAGTGCAATCAAAATTAATCGCCCCGATTGTGGTACAAGAAGAATTGTGGGGTTTATTAATTGCCCATCAATGTCAAGAAAAACGCCAATGGTTGCCGCAAGAAAAGAAATTTTTAGGTCAGATTGGTGAACATCTCGCCATCGCTATCTATCAAGCGCAATTATATTCTCAAGTACAGGAACAAAAAGATATTTTTGAACGCCGGGTAATAGAAAGAACCCAAGAATTACAAGATACTTTAATGGCCGCAGAAGCCGCTAACCTCTGCAAAAGTGAATTTTTAAATAATATTAGTCATGAGTTATTAACTCCCCTAACTTGTATTATCGGTTTGTCCAGTACCCTGCAAAAATGCTCGGCAGCCAATAATTTTTTACCCCCCGACAAACAAAAACAATATCTAAAAGTTATTCAGGATAACGGCAATAAACTATTAGAATTAATCAATGACTTGCTTAATTTCTCGCAAGTTTCGGCGGGGAAAGCTGTTTTAGATATTAAACAATTTTCGCTAAAATATCTCTGTAATCATGTTTTAGAAATTATTAAAACAGAGGCAGAAACTAAAGAAATTAATCTGATTTTAGAAATGAGAATCACCGAAAAAGAGCATTATTTTTACGCCGATTATGATCGAGTTCAGCAGATACTTTTATACTTGTTAAAAAATGCCCTGAAATTTACCCCCGAACAGGGTGCTGTCACGCTGAGACTGTGGAAAGAAGGCAGTCAGGTCATTTTTCAGGTAGAGGACACGGGCATCGGCATTCCTGCTCAAAAAATACCGCTTCTGTTTGAAAAATTTACCCAATTGGATGGCTCCCGCAAACGTCGTTATGGTGGTGTGGGATTAGGATTGGCTTTAACTAAACAATTAGTGGAACTCCATCGCGGCACGATCGAGGTAGAATCTTGCTTAGATAAAGGTTCCATCTTTACCGTCCGTTTACCTCAACAAAAGCCCCCCAAACCCCAACCCTCGGATCATAATCCCCATTTTAATCACCACCATCCCACTATAGTTTTGATTGAAAGTGACGAAGAAATCGCCAATCTTATTTGTGAGTTATTGATGGTGGCACATTATCAAGTTATTTGGTTAATCGATAGTGTCTCCGCTATCAAAAAAATTGAGATCGTGCAGCCAGGTATTATAATTGTCGATCGGAAAATGCCTGATATATATCATCTCTGTCATCTTTTAAAAAAATCTAGCCAAACTCAAGCCAGTAAAGTGCTAATCTTGAATGATACCCCTGAAATCAGCGTTAATTTTCTTGGTCGTCATGGCATTGACGACTATCTCCTCAAACCCATTCAACCCTCCCTATTGTTGGAAAAAATCCGCTATCTAACCGCTTTATAAGTGGGGTTTGCGGCAAAAAGTTTTTCGGTGGGGGTAGGGGTGCATCTCATTTTTGTAAATCTACTAATTTGGGATTTTTTACGCGAAACTTTCTCCTAAAATTGGGTGTGTTACTTTCAGTTTTATCACTCAATCCAAGCTTTTGGGGGGTAGAACCCCCCAAAAACCCCCCGTTGGGGGCGTGGCGCCGCCCCCAAACCCCGGAGCGCATTAGCTTTTCGGTGAGATGCTTACACGCGATTGTTCATATTTTTGTACCCATTTCAGAGTCACTGATAATTGCTGATTGTCGGTATTTCTGCAAATGTGGGATGCAGCCTGGATGCAGGGTGTGGGGTGTAGGGTTTTACCAATTTTCATCTTCTTTTTTCCTCAGAAAATAGGACTTGAAAACTAACTATTAAATAGCTAATTTTCAAGTCCTTAATTGCAGGAATCCTAGACTAAATTAACCTGAGTTCGGTTTAAGGGAATTTTGCCATAGCTTCCACGAAAGAATAGGAGTTTCAGGCTACGGTAGCATCAGGGTTTTAGCTTATCCCGAACTGAGGTTAAATTAGGATTCACTTTCGATATAGATAAATAACAAACCCATCACTACGGCTGGCATTAACCAACAGACGATCGGGATTAAAATCCAAGGCAGATAAGAAGCTGCGTAGTCACCAGTCATGTCAAACGCTCCTAGTAAAAAAATAAGGAAATGATAACAGGTAGAAAAAGGGTTAATTATTGATTAAAAACCCCGCGCATGATGCCATCAACGACACCAAGATTTTCTAGGAGGAAATAGGCCACAAAAGCGCCACCCATACCGCCAATAAAGAAACCGGCAGCGAATTGACTCCAACCCTCCGCCGATTTCAGCGGATCACCACTAGCGGCCTTACCTTGGAAGGAGACAAGACCATAACTCGCTAAACAACCCGTAGCCAAAAGAACCATGGCTAAAGCGGGGATTAAGCCGCCGATATTGGCATATTCGGAGTCTCTCAAGGGGCCTAGGACAACCCAGGGACCACCGAGGAAATAACCGTGGGCCATACCCACTTCTAGACCGCGGAGAATCGGGGCTAGACCGGGACGATAGGCAGGTAAGTTACCAATAAAAGCTTTGGTAAAACCAGAAGCGGAAATGGGGGTAGCTAGATGACCAATGAACGGATCATCATTGTAGGGTGTCACCACCTGTTTGTATCCAGTTTCAGCCATTGTGTTTGAGTTCTCCTTTTTCCGATCAACGGGAAAATTGATCATAAAACTTTAAGATTACACTTTAGGCCTAAGAATTACTTCAAGCAACCCCATCGATCGAGTTTTCAAGGGTTGACGGCTGAAACTCTCACAATTCGTTACATTTCTCTCAGGGGAAGGGAGTGGGGAGCTTTGTTTCAGTAAACAGTAATCAGTGAACTGAAAACTCACATCTGATACTAAATCCGTTGAGTATAGGCTACATATCAGGATAGGCAAGAGGCAAGAGGCAAAAGGAGGAATAGATAATCAGTCTTTAATAACTGGATTTAGTATGATAACTGCTCACTGATAACTGCTCACTGATAACTGCTTAAGGGATAATCAACACTGGACAGGGGGCAAGGTTAATAACTTTGGTGGTGACGCTTTCGGACACACCTTCGCTGGTTAATCCTAAACCGCGACAACCCATAACGATCAGGTCGGCATTAACTTCATCGGCCACATCACAGATGACAAAAGAAGGTATTCCCTCCCTTTCAATCATTTCCGCCTTGATGCCAGCTTGAGCGAAAATCGCTTGCGCCGATTGTAACAATCTATCCACCGCTTCGATCGAACTCATCTTATCGTCGGGGGCAATTTCTCCGGTGGGTGTCGTTTCCACCACCGACAACAGGACCAAACGACTGTCAAAGATTTTGACTAATTCGATCACACTACTGGTCGCGTCACGACTTTCGCGGCTGTGGTCGATGGGAAATAAAATCGTCTCAAACATAATTAGCAAGTCTCTCCAATCAAATTTTTCTGGGAAAATCAGTCTTAGAACTGCAAAACTGATCCCCAAATCTGAAATAATCTTTGTCAAAGTAATTGCCGCAAGTAGCGATACCCTGATTTAATCTTTATTGTACGGTAAGCAATCTAGGAGGTTATGGGCTGTGCCAAAAAAAACAGTAGCGAATTTAACAGAAGCTGATTTAGCGGGCAAACGGGTCTTAGTCCGGGTCGATTTTAACGTTCCCATGGACAAAGCCACCGGGAAAATCAGCGATGATACCCGCATTCGGGCGGCACTACCAACCATTGAGGATTTAATCAAAAAAGGGGCTAAGGTTATTTTATGCAGCCACATGGGTCGTCCCGACGGTCAAGTTAAAGAAAATTTGCGTCTGACCCCTGTGGCTAAACGTCTCTCGGAATTATTGGGCCAAGAAGTAATCATGTGTCCCGATTGTATTGGTGAGGGAGTTACGGCAGCGATTAGCCAAATGTCTAACGGTCAAGTGGCCCTTTTGGAAAATCTGCGTTTCCACGGTGAAGAGGAGGCAAATGATCCCGATTTTGCCCAAAAATTAGCCGCTAACGCCGATTTATACGTTAATGATGCTTTTGGTACCGCCCACCGCGCCCACGCTTCCACGGAAGGCGTTACCCACTATCTCAGCCCCTCGGTGGCGGGTTATTTAATTGAAAAAGAGTTAAACTACCTACAGTCCGCTATTGAAACTCCCCAACGTCCCCTAGCGGCGATTATCGGCGGTTCTAAGGTTTCTAGTAAAATTGGCGTGATCGAAACTCTATTAGAAAAGTGCGATAAACTGCTCATCGGTGGCGGTATGATCTTTACTTTCTACAAGGCCCGCGGTTTAAGTGTTGGTAAGTCTTTGGTGGAAGAAGACAAACTGGAATTAGCTAAATCCCTGGAAGCGAAAGCTAAAGAAAAAGGGGTGGAATTCCTCCTTCCTACTGATGTGGTGTTAGCGGATAAATTCGATAAAGATGCCGAGTCCCAAATCGTCAAGGTCGAAAATATTCCCGATGGTTGGATGGGATTGGATATTGGACCAGAATCAGTTAAAGTTTTCCAAGAAGCTTTATCTAACTGTAAATCTGTCCTCTGGAATGGCCCGATGGGGGTGTTCGAGTTCGATAAATTTGCGGCGGGTACAGATGCGATCGCTCACACTTTAGCCGATTTAACCGCTACTGGTACAACTACCATTATCGGTGGTGGTGACTCGGTAGCGGCGGTGGAAAAAGTGGGAGTGGCGGAAAAAATGAGCCATATTTCCACTGGTGGTGGCGCTAGTTTGGAATTACTCGAAGGTAAGGTTTTACCCGGTATTGCCGCTCTCGATGAGGCCTAATTATCGAAAATTTGGGTTTAAACAAGGTGGGTGTTGCCCCACCTTTTTTTATGAATTAGGGAGTGGGTTTTTCAAGTTGGATTGGGAGTTAATCATACAAAGACTTTTGCGGCAAAAATAGTTGAGCCACTAGGATACTTCAATTGCGGTAAAATCCACCCGCTGATATAAATCTGTCAGGGATATTTGAAAATCTAGAGAAAACAAAGTTAAAATCGCTTCTTGATCGTGATAATCCCGGAATGCCCAATGATCGCCTCTTTTATGAAACTGTTCTATATAATAACCATATTGGTCGATTAAAATATATTCTTCAAAACTATTAAGAGAGCGATAAAATTTAAACTTATCACCCCGATTATAGTCTTGAGTAGATTTTGATAAAACCTCGATAATCACCTGTGGATTGGTAATCGTATCGGTGCGTCCTCTTTCAAGAATTGGTTCTCCCTTAACGATCATAAGATCGGGATAGGTGTACACATTATAGGTGGGTATTGCCAAGCGTAGATCGGTGATAAATATATCATAGGCTTGATTCTGGATAGTTAAGGGAAATCTTCTGTAAAAATTTCCCGCAATGCGATTATGGTTAGGAGTTCCCCCAGTCATAATAATAATTTCTCCATCTCGATACTCGTGTCTGTCGGTGGCAGCTTCCTCTAGTTGAAAGTATTCTGCGACTGTGTAGCGTTTCTCAGTGGTTGCGACCATATTGCCCCCTTGAAAGCAAAGCTCTGTTTTTATGATAACCTGTTTTCCGAAAAGCTAAAATTATCGGTTTTAATCAAGTGCTGACTGCCGTATAAATATCGAGAGACCTTGTTAACAAGGTCTCTCCAAAGTGGGTGGGATTATTGTTGCTAATTTGTTAATCCGGTTGGGATAATTTGAGGATAGCGCTAGTGACTTTCATGCTTTCTTGATAAAGCACGTCCTGGCCCCAACGCTGTAACTGTTTACCTAGCAGAGTTTCTGTTTTTTGGTCTTCCAGATGGGCCACTTGTTCAATGCGGCAAGATTGGGCCCCTCCCGAAGCTTCCATCCGCATACAGCCGGTAGTTCCCGAACAAATTACCGTACAACAATCAGCCTGAAGATTAGTAGAACTGAGTTTAATACTAATCAGATCCCCTTGTACCTCACCCCAATCGGCCACGGGAACACCGGCTAATTCCGCCTCAATTAAACGCTGGTCCTGACCGAGGAAGCTAATCCGATGAATAGCGTAATCTCCCGACCGGTGACTATATCCCACCGGTCGCCATTGTAACCGGCTGGCCATCCAACCGAGGAACATAAAAGCTTGGCAAGGATTGCCCTTTTCGTAATCAATAGTGATGCGATCGACTTCCAGAATAGCATCCCGGCGCTCCGGTGGATCAAAAGCCTCGGCGGTTAGTTCTTGCCAGGGGGCGAGACGACTCCAGTTCAGGTCAGCTAATGGTACATCTGTTGCTAATAAATCCCCCACTTGCAGCAGTTCCGTTTCCGGTTCCCGAAAAGTGCTGGAATCGACGATAATCGTATCACATTGACTGGCCAGACGCTTAAATAGTCCATATTCCGCATCGGGACTGGCTTTCCACCAGAGAAATTTTGGCAAACTGGGAATAGTTAACTCGGAAATAATGCCGCCAATTCGTTCCAAAGCTTCTGCCGTACCGCTTAAAGTAACGTATTCACAGCAAACTAAAGTGTTCTGACTACGTTTGTTAACGGGACAATAGGCAGAAACAGAGGCTTTTACCCCTTCATCGGCCTCGGCGGTGGGACAGAGGGTAATAATGCGACAGGGATTGGAAGCAGCGATCGCATCTGCCACCCCAATCGCATCCAAATCGGCGGCGTATTGACGATGATTAGCCCCGTCCTCGGCGTTTTTTTCCGCTTCCCAGGCCGCCCTTAACCGAGCGACAAATTCATCGCTAGAAAGCCCGGTTACTTCTAGTTCTAGGTCTTTCTGGGCGACTTTGATGGCGGCGTGAGTCCTGGGACCGGCAATACCATCAATCGGGCCGGTGTAATAGCCGAGAAGGGTTAACAATTCCTGTACCGCATCGGGTTCATAGACAATAAAGCTAAAGGTGGTGGCCCGGGTGGCGGCCATACCATCCTCATTATTATTATAGGATTGCCAGATATCGCGCAGTTCCTGCTCGATCACATCGATGGAAACATCTTTTGGTGCTTGCAGGGAGACAATGGGGGGGCTTTGGGTAGTCATGTCAGTTATCAGTTATCAGTTATCAGTTACCAGTTATCAGTTACCAGTAATCAGTTATCAGCTTCTGAAGGCAAGAGGCAACAGGCACTCGTGCAAAAGACAGAATCTGACAATTCTCCTACCTAAAAAGAAGGTTAGAAACTAAGCTCATCAAAGCTTTTAGCTTAACCAATTAGGTCTTAGATTCGGCCTTTGTTATCAGATGTGAGTTTTTAGTTTACTGTTTACTGATTACTGATTACTGTTCACTGTATTAGAGTCGTCGCCAACGACGGCCATCGCGGTTAAGGAGAAATTCCGCTTCTGTGGGTTCCCAGGTACCCGCTTCGTATTGGGGTACGGAGGCGGGATCGGCGGGAGCGTCCCAAGCGGCGAGAGCAGGAGTAACGATGCGCCATGCTTCTTCTACCTCGTCAGAACGGGTAAATAGGGTTTGATCTCCTAGCATAGCGTCTAAAAGTAGCCGATTATAGGCATCAGCGCTGGCAACACCGAAGGAGGAACCATAACTAAAGTCCATTTCTACCGTGCGCGTGCGTAATTCCGACCCCGGCATTTTTGCCTCAAAACGCAGGGCAATACCTTCGTTAGGCTGAATCCGGAGACTCAGTACATTTGCATTAGTTTGTTGGGCTGCCGATTGGAAGATTAATAACGGCACATTGCGGAATTGGATGGCAATCTCGGAAACTTTTTTGGGCAGACGTTTACCGGTACGCAGATAGAAGGGGACACCTTGCCAACGCCAGTTATCGACGATTAATTTCATGGCCACATAGGTGGGAGTGGTCGATTCCGGATTAACCCCCGGTTCTTCCCGATAGCCCGGAATGGGTTTTCCTTTCATCCAACCGGCTTTATACTGGCCGCGGATGGCGGATTTTTCTAGGTTATTAATATCGGCCAGGTGAGTCGCTTGCAGGACTTTGACTTTTTCGCCGCGGACACTATCAGCGTTAATAGCGTTGGGTGCTTCCATCGCCGTTAAGCAGAATAACTGCATCAGGTGATTTTGCACCATATCCCGCAAAGCTCCCGATTTTTCGTAATATCCGGCCCGCTCCTCCACTCCCACGGTTTCGGCCACGGTAATCTGGACGTGATCGATAAATTGACGATTCCAGAGGGGTTCAAAGATAGCGTTAGCAAATCGGAACACCAATAAGTTTTGGACGGTTTCCTTGCCTAAATAGTGGTCAATGCGATAAACTTGGTTCTCCTGACAAACCTCTTGTACGACTCGATTGAGAACTTGGGCAGAACTGAGATCTTTGCCAAAGGGTTTTTCGATCACTAACCGGTGTTTAATTGGGTCTTTCAGCATTCCCGCCGCGCCAAGGTTTTTAAGACCGGGGGGGAAGAAATTAGGAGAAACCGCTAGATAAAAGACTCGATTGCCGCGGGTTCCCCGGATTCCGTCTAATTCTTCCAGAAAGACTTTCATTTTGGCGTAACTTTCCGGATCGTCCATGTTGCCGGGGAAATAGTACAACCCTTGGGCGAAGTCTTGCCAATATTCCTCACTACCAATCCCGTCGGAAAATTCTTCGATGCCTTGGCGCATCTGTTGGCGAAAATAATCATGACTCCACTCTCGGCGCGCTGTACCGACGATGGTTAATTCGGCCGGTAGTCGTCTTTCCCGTTTCAGTTGATAGAGGGCAGGAACCAGTTTTCTTTGGGTTAAGTCTCCCGATGCCCCAAAAATGACTAAAATTAGGGGTTCTGGGGTTCTTTCTTGTCGCAATCCCACTCGGAGAGGATTTTCGAGCAGCTTTACCATAGGATTTTGTCTAGCCGAGGTGCATTATTTTCCAGTCTAGCGAAAATACTCGACGGGATACCTAAATTGACGCTCCCATCGCACTCAAGCGCTTCGGGATTCCCTGTTCATCCAGTTACCTTATCTATTAGGCTTTCACTTAATAGACAGTGGGTAGTCTGGCCGAGGGCTTGAATTTCTGTCCGCCCGACAGTATTTGCCCGTGGGAGAATGTTTATAGCGGCGTTTTCGTCTCTATCCAAGACACACCCACAAGAACAAATATGTGTTCTTACAGATAATGTTTTCTTGACGATATTGCCACAATCAGAACATTGTTGGCTAGTGTATTGTGGATTTACCGCTAC
>NZ_JAPZSZ010000338.1:0-6755 GCF_027532095.1 Microcystis sp. LE19-195.1E | reverse complement strand
AGCAAATAGAGAGAATTCTTGTCCATTAAGAAATGTTACAAATTACATGGGTACATTAAGAAAAGTTAAGGGGGTACATCCATTGATGGATAAGGGTTTTGGGCTATTATGGTATATATGTATGGGGGAAGTTCAGTTATTCAGCAAACCCTAATTAATTCTGTCTGGATACTTACAGCGTTTCCCTAAAGATGAAGTCTAACCTAATTCCGCAACTGACTTTCCAAAACGAAAACTTCCTACCTCACCATTAAGATAACTGCTATATCGGTGACTCTTAAATTAGTACAAATATATGAACAACCGCGTGTAAGCATCCCACCGAAAAACTAATGCGCTCCGGGGTTTGGGGGGTAGAACCCCCCAAAAACTTGGCTTGAGTGATAAAATCAGAAATAATGCCCAACTCTTAACGCCAAATAGACTAATCTTGAAATTGTCTAGCATGAAATTGAGCGTAACGACCATTAAGATTTAATAACTCCTCGTGATTACCCACCTCGATAATTTCACCCTTTTCTAAGACTAAAATACGGTTAGCTTTTCTGACAGTTGCTAATCGGTGAGCAATAACAAATACTGTGCGCTCCGTCATAATTCTTTCTAAAGCTTCCTGCACTAAAGCTTCCGATTCCGAATCGAGCGCGGAAGTCGCTTCATCTAAGATTAAAATTCTCGGATTAGATAAAACCGCTCGCGCGATGGCGATTCTTTGTCTTTGTCCACCCGATAAATTAACACCCCTTTCTCCCACATAGGTATAGTAACCCTGAGAAAGTTCACTGATAAATTGATGAGCATTAGCAATTTTTGCCGCTTTTTCCACCTCTTGCAGATTAAAATCTCCCTGACCAAAAGCGATATTTTGGGCTATAGTGCCAGAAAAGAGAATATTTTCCTGTAAAACTACGCCAATTTGTCGCCGGAGACTTTTTAAAGTCACATCACGAATATCCACCCCATCGATTAAAATCTTGCCAGAAGTGGGGTCATAAAAACGCAATAAAAGATTAACTAAAGTGGTTTTTCCCGCTCCCGATGCTCCCACTAAAGCAATCATTTCCCCAGCGTGTGCAGTAAAATTAATATTTTTTAAAACCTGTCTGTCCTCATTGTAAGAAAAATTTACTTGACAATATTCAACTTCTTTGCTATGGAGTGGCAGATTGATCGCATTCGGTTTTTCGGTAATTGTTGGCAAAATAGCTAACAATTCAAAAATCCGATCCATGGAGGCTTGCCCCTGTTTAAATTGATTATAATTACTGGTAATATGGGCGATGGGATCGATTAACATTGCCACCGCTGCCACATAACTAACAAAGTCAATTCCAGTTAAATTCTTTTGGGAAATTTGCCAACCAGCGAGAAAGAATAAAAAGATGACACCGAGAGCTTGTAAGAATCCCACCACGACGTATTGTAAAGCTTTGGTGGATTCTGATAGGTATTGAGCGCGGCGATTTTCCTCCGCTTCTTGGGCAAAAAGCTCGGTTTGATAATCTTCAGCAGCGAAAGCTTGCACCACACGAATACCGCTAAAAACTTCGGTTAATAACGCAGAAAGATTAGATATTTTCGCTTGGGCGCGACGAGCATATTGTAATAATTTTTCACCAAAAAATCCCACCAAAACTCCCAACAAAGGAGCGATAATAATGACAGCGATCGTCAATTGCCAGTTAACAATAAACATATAGGCAAAGACGACAATTAACTGTAAGGCTGAGGGGATAAAATCATGGAAAAATTTGTTAATTACTTCCCCAATGCGATCAATATCTTCCGTTAAACGATAGGATAAATCACCAGTTTTCGCCGTTTCAAAGTAATTTAAGCCGAGGGTTTGCAGGTGTGCATAAACTTTTTTTCTTAATTCGAGGGCAATTTTTAAAGAAGCTTTTGCCATCAGGGAATCTTGCCCATACTGAGACATTCCCCGCAGTAAAAAAACCACTGCCCCCACCCCCGAAAGTGTCGCCAATGCTTGCACATTTCCCTCGCCGATATATCTGGCCATTTGTCCAGCTAACCAAGCTAAAATCGGCCAAAATACCGTAAATCCGATCGTACAGATGAACGCCAAAATAATTGTTTGGGTTTGGGGACGGAGATAGGGAATGAGGTTCCAATAACTAGAGCGAGATTTCAAAATAATTTAGTGCCTTTAAATATAAGTATTCCTGCAAAATTAATTTGCTAGTCGAGACAGTTATCAGTTATCAGAACGTAGGTTGGGTTGAAGTATGAAACCCAACACAGCCATGGATTACGCTACCGCTAACCCATCCTACAAATAATTGTGCCTCCCTACTTACTGTTCACTGTTTACTGATTACTGTTTAGACACTCTTGCACTTTGACCAGAGGTTTACTAAGAGGTATAATTAACTTGGCTTAGGTACTGAAGAAAAGGAGATTGACTAACAAATTTGCTTAAGCGGTTAATCAGGATGTAGAGACGTTTGTAGTCCACGTCCCTACGATATTTTCCAATAATACAAAGTTATGCTGCGATTAAACCGCCACAGCTTGATGAATGTAGCCTAATTCCGTCAATTTGTTCCAGACTTTGGCGACACTTTCCTCTAAAGTCTCTAAATCGGTGCGGCATTCCACTTCCGGGTTAAAAGGTGGTTCATAGGGATCATCAATTCCCGTAAAAGACTTGATTTCGCCAGCACGCGCTCTTTTATATAATCCTTTCACATCGCGCGCCTCACAGACATTTAAGGGAGCATTCACGAAAACTTCGACAAAACTGCCGATTTTTCCCCGTACTTCCTCGCGAATCTCACGATAGGGAGAAATAGCCGAAACTAGGACAATCACACCGTGACGGGTGAGCAAATTAGACACAAAACCAATGCGACGGATATTTTCATCGCGATCCTCTTTACTAAATCCTAAACCTTTGGTGAGGTTCGTCCGTACTACATCGCCATCGAGAACTTCAATGGAATAACCTTCAGCGATTAATTTTGCCTGTAATGCCTCGGTAATCGTGCTTTTCCCCGCACCACTCAATCCCGTTAACCAAACCGTCACGCCGCCTTGTTTCATAGCAATCATTAATAATACTTAAATCCTGTTTAGCGTACCATATCTCAGTGATCAGTGATCAGGAGTCAGGAGATAGGAGATAGGAGACTCCGAGACAGGAGACTCCGAGACAGGAGATTATTTTTATTTATCCTTCCCATCCCCCCACACCCCACTTCCCACACCCCACACCCCACACCCCACACCCCACACCCTACTTCCCCACACCCCACACCCCACTTCCCCAACCTGATTGAAACAAACAACCTGTCACCACGATCACTGATAATGTATGTTGAGTTACTGTCTTGAATAAGGTAATGTTTAAGAAATTCCCCCCTCACACCCCGCTCATTCTTGGACTAGGTTCTGGGGTTGCGCTTTTTACTCTCACCAGTCTCTTTCTCTTTCACCCGAAACTTCTCGCTTGGCTCGATCGCAATAGTGCTTCCCTTCCTAGCCAAGATCCTAACCAACCCTCTGCCGTGGTTGATAGCGCTTCCTTACCACAAACCGAGCGAGATGTCAAGTTAAAAGATGTGGCCGATGCCAACGCGCCCTCTTTAGATCGTAGTCGCGCCCGCTATCTCCTGGCTATGGATTTATTGAGAAAATATGAAGGGGGTCCGGCTTTAAAACAATTAGAAGGCTTAGAAAAACAATATCCTGTCCTCGCTCCCCAGATTCTCCTCAAACAGGGACGCGCCCAGGAATTAAGCAATGATAGTGAAAGAGCGCGAGAAATTTGGCAAAAATTACTGGAAACCTATCCCCAATCGCCCGTAGTGGCGGAAGCTTACTACTCTTTGGGCAAATACGACCCCAGTTATCATGAAAAATTGCTCAAGGAATACCCCCGACACCCGCGTACTTTGGCTTTAATTCGCCAACGTCTTCAAGAAAATCCCGATCAATTTCCCCTATGGTTACAGTTAGCCAAGGCTAATCCTTTTGATCCTACCCTCAATCAGGCCCGCGATCGTTTGGTGAAAGACTACGCCAATCAGTTAACTCCGGCGGATTGGGCAATTATTGGGGCCGGTTATTGGCAGTCGGGATTGTACGAAAAAGCCTATAAAGCCTACGCTAAAGCCACTCCTAGCCCCGAACAAGCCTATCGTTACGCCCGCGGGCTACAAATTGCCAAAAAACTGCCAGAAGCTCGCAGCGCCTACCAAAAATTAATTAAAACCTATCCTCAGGCCCCAGAAACGGGTTTGGGATTACTGCGACTCGCTCAAATTTCTCCTAACCGCGATGCCATAGCATATCTCGATCGCATTGTCAAGCAATTTCCCGATCGCGCTCCGGAAGCTTTGGAAGCGAAAGCCAAATTACTCAACTCAACTAATGCCCAGGCCGCTAGTCAAACATGGCAGACTTTATTAAATAAATACCCAAAATCCGACGAAGCCGCCGATTATCGCTGGTTAATGGCCCAAAGAGCCGCTAAATCCGGTGATTACGCCAAGGCGTGGCAGTGGGCGCAGCCAATTGCGGTTAATAATTCAGATAGTCAAATTGCCCCGAAAGCAGCCTTTTGGGTGGGAAAATGGGCGCAAAAACTCGGCAAAAACCAAGAAGCAAAACAAGCTTTTACCTACACTATTTCTCGTCATCCCCATTCCTATTATGCTTGGCGCTCGGCGGTTTTATTAGGTTGGGACGTGGGGGATTTTACCACTGTCCGCTCCTATAACCCTACCACCGTCAAACCCGCCACTCGTAACGATCCCCCCGCTGGTTCGGAAGCTTTCAAGGAATTATATCGAATTGGTGAAGATACGGACGCTTGGAATCTCTTCCAAGCAGAAATTGTCGATCCTTGGAATTTAACCGTTGACGAACAATTTAACCTCGGTGTCTATAAACTCTCTCGCAATCAAAATTTAGAAGGAATTAACCTGATTTGGCGCTTGCGAGAAAGAGATACCCCGGAGGAAAAGAAAGCTTGGAAAGTCCTGCGACAAAATGATAAATACTGGCACGCTTTATTCCCTTTCCCCTACTACGATACCATCCTGCAATGGTCAAAAGATAGACAATTAAATCCCCTGCTAGTGACGGCTTTAATCCGGCAAGAATCCCGCTTTGAAAAAGAAATTCGTTCTCCTGTGGGGGCAGTGGGATTAATGCAAATTATGCCCGATACGGGTAAATATATCGCGGGTAATACTGGCAATAAAAGTTATTCTTTAACTAATCCCGAAGATAACATTATGATGGGGACATGGTATCTCGATTATACCCACGGCAAATTCGCCGGAAATTCACTTTTTGCCGTGGCTAGTTATAATGCTGGACCTGGGGCAGTTTCCAAATGGAGACAGCGTTTCGATTTTAGCGATCCCGATGAATTTGTCGAGAATATTCCCTTTAGAGAAACTAAGGGTTATATAGAATCGGTGTTTGGTAATTATTGGAATTATCTCCAGATTTATAACCCCGAAATTCAAGAGCAAATGAAGAGAGTTGCTAACCCTTCCTAGGGAATTGATGGGGATGGGTAATTAACTCATTCCCTTAAAGTTATAATTAAATTGAAGATATATCCCCCCTTAATCCCCCCTTAATAAGGGGTGTGCCGATCCCCCCTGCCCCCCTTGATAAGGGGGGTGCCGATAGGCGGGGGGATCCCCCTTAATAAGGGGGGCATCTGACAGTTTTTAACACCTAGCTACTTACTAACTTTTTTCCTAATTATGCAATCATTTAACTGGCAAACCGTCGATCGAGATTCTCCTTTTACTCGCCTAGATTTTCGGACCAAATTAACCATGATGATCGTGGTTACTCTCATCGCTTTTACTTGGGAAAGTCCCCTCGCTGGCGGTTTTCTAACTCTTATTGTCGCTTTAGCTTGTCTCTGGGCCGGGGTAAAATGGTCTTATCTCCTCACCATTTTAAAATTCATGGCTCCTTTTTATCTATTCTTATTAATTACCATGGGATTTTTTAATGTGGAACAGGTAAAAGCTTTAACGGGAAAACCTGAATTAACTCCCTTATTAACTGTCGGTTCTGCTCAAATGACTGTCGAGGGAACCCTCTACGGTTTAAATGTGATCTTTAAAACTCTCACCATGGTTTTAATTATTCCCCTCGCTATTTTTACCACTGATATAAATCAGATGATGGTGAGTTTAACTAAAGCCAGAATTCCTTACAAAATAGTCTTTATCTTTTCCTCTACCCTGCGCTTATTTCCTCTCCTAGTAGAAGAATCTCGATCGATTATTTCTGCTCAAAGATTACGAGGATTAGCAATAGAAAAAATGGGTTGGTTACAAAAAGGAAAAATTTACGCTTCTATCGCTGTACCTTTAATTTTAAACGCTATGGCTAAATCGCAAAAATTAGAGGTAGTTCTACAAGCTAAAGCTTTCTCTGGTGATCCTGATCGCACATTTTTACAGGAATCAATCTTAACCAATAAAGACTATTTATTAATTATTGTCTTTCTATTTTTATTGGTTTTGGCAATTATTCTCTATGTAAAATTCGGGGTGGGAAAATTTGCCTGGTTGTTTTAAAATTAATCCCTATTGTAAGTAGTTAGGTGTTAAAAACTAGGTTCTTCGTTACTTGGTATGGTTCGATAGGGGGGCATAAATCGACTAAATCCTTATCTGGCAAGAGATTTAATTGATTAGTTCGCTCTAGATCGAAAACAATTGACAAAAATCCCCAAATGTCTTTCTCTATAAGAGTTT
>NZ_JAPZSZ010000185.1:0-4626 GCF_027532095.1 Microcystis sp. LE19-195.1E | reverse complement strand
TATAAAAGTTTATGCTGCCTATTTTTTCGGAAAAATAGGTTGTAATGGGAGACTCTTTGTTTTCCTAGACAAAAATAATTACTTTTTCAAAAAAACACTTTTCTATTTTTTTGTTGGGTATTTTATTCTCTGGAAGTCCCTTAGGTCAAGTTAATTTGGTGCATAGCACCCCAGCGCATTTTATTTGTTTTTTTGCCCTTGTCTGTTACTTTTGATACAGTTTTTTTATTGTTTTATGGTATGGGAATAGGGAGACACGGGGACAGCACCGCTCAACTAAACTTACTCAAACCTACTTAAAAGCCTGAAAGCTTAGTCATTCGTAGTGGATTAAGCACGGAGCGGGTTAAACGGCAAACCCGTTATTCCCTGGTCAACGACATCGGGAATTACTTTTCGTGAACTACTCTCAAGGTCGTTGAGAGCTTCCTGCTTCAATGGGATGCGCTTTCTACCTCGAAAGATAGCCAGTCTTACCTTCCCGACCCCGGCATCCGTCCTAGTTCCTAAGACCCATACTTTTCCTGGCAACACGACCCGCCGAAGCTCGGTTATCGCTTCAGGAATAGTGGTCAAGATCTGTTTATCGGAGCATCGGTTTTTGAGAATTGTCTATAGGTTGGGCATTCATCCCATCCCTAAAAGCGAGGGACTTCTAGCGAGGGACGAATGCTGAGACTAAGTTAAATTCTTTTTCCCAAACTCACGCCCGCTAAACCAAAGGCTAACAGAGCAAGCAAGGAAGAAGGTTCGGGAACTTTGGTTGCTGCAAACTGAATCTCTGAGAAGCCAATGCGATTGTTTGCGCTGGGGTTATCGAATCCCCCAAAGTTACTCAGATTAGTAAATCTAACATTAGTCGCAGCGACTGAGGCAAAACTGAACGACTGTGGGGTCTGATTGGTACCTGGGGAACCAAAAGTTCCCTGCGTAAAGGACATAGGAGCGCCACTCAGGGTACTCCAAGTTGTTCCACCGTTGTTGGAGTATTCAATCGTCACACTTTTAATTCCCTGACGGGTAAGCTCGGCACTACCACCGCCAAGGTTCCAGAAAGTAAACCCAGATAGATTATAGCTACCATTGAGATTAAAAGTGATAGTACCTGAGGGAATTGTGGTGCCCTGCGTGTTAGTTAAAATACCTGACCGCCAAGAATTACCCATCAGCGACTCCCCGTGATCTCCCGTAAGACTCGGAGTGTTACCGGGCAGCCCTTGGCCGTTGACGGCATCGTTTAGACTCCATTGTGTTGATATGTTGTCCGTTGAGGCAGTGACTCCAGGAATTAGAGTAGCAGCTTGGGCGTTTTGTGCCACACCCCACATTAAGCCGAAAGTGGTAGTGGATAAAACAAGGGTTTTGATAGTGAGTTTCACGGGAAAATCTCCTTAAAAGGCTAGGGACAGTCAAAAGGGTACAACGTACCCTCCCATATCATATTTTTTTTTTTTGCCAATGTCCACTACTTTTGATGTAGATTTTTTTTCCACGTTATGGTAAGGGAATCGGGGGACAGGTGGGGTCGTTTCATTCTCTCAAATGTCATTCTCTCAAGTCCTTATCTGGCAACGTTTTTAGTCGATTTCTCGGAAATACATAGCTGAAAATTTTTTAAAACGTCGTGCTTTGCTTACCTCATAAGCGATTAAAGGTAGCAAAAAAAGAATTAGATTCGGAGAATGAATCAGCCCTAGGGGGACAGGGGGAAAACTCCCATCTGATGGCGCAGTTAAGAAAGTCAGAAGCCAGAAATCGGGTGGGGAAGAAATTCTGTCTTCTGCCTTCATAGCGGGCAATCTGCCTACTGATGAGATTCTAGCCTCGTGGTTTTGCTATTGTCCCCATCCGAGAATAAATCATCGCCAAATAGATCATCAAGGGGCAGTTCTTCGTCAGAAGGTAAGGATTCTAGATTAGCCATTTCTTCATTATCCAACATACTGAAGAAATCTAGTTCTTCTTGGTCACTCGCAACAGAAGCAACATTTTGGCGGTTAGATGCAACTGTAGGGGTTTCTTCCGCAAAATAATCGAATAATTCGGGGTTATTGCTGTCAGCGGTATCAGCAAATAAGTCATCGAGAAAATTTTGGTTATCAGCGAATTTTTCGGTGTCGGGGGCTAATAAATCAGAGAAACTGGTGTCACTGCTAACGGTTTCTTGCATCTGACCGTAATTAGCCGATAATTCTTCTAGGCTACCGATAGTTCTCGTTTCTTCCTCTAATGTTAAACTGTTGAGAAATTCTATCTCAGCAGCGGACATCTCCCAGTCAGAGATTGCTGGTTCTGCCATGACGGGAAAATCTTCGCTCTCAGTCATTTCTGGAGAAACTAAGGTTTCTTCTGGGCTGTTTAAACCGTCAAATGTCTCCTCGGAAACTGGTGTTTCTAGGGGCATTTCAGGGGCAAATTCTGGTTCCAATACTAGGGTTTCTTCGGTGATAAAACCATCAAAAGGATTTATTTCTTCGGCACTGGGGCTATCGGGGAAATCATCCCAGGGTTCGACGATTTCAGTGGTTCGATCATCCACTACTGCTTGGCGGGCGTTTTGTAATTCTAACAGTTGGCTTTGATAACCCTGTTCTAGTTGTTGAATTTGCGACTGATAGCCCTTTTCTAATTCTAGAATCTGCTCCTGTTGACTTTGACGCAGGGCTTCCATTTCCCCTTGCTTCCCGTCTATGATCTCTTGTATTTGACTTTGATAGCTTTGGCGCAATTCCTCGATTGTAGCTTCGTATTCCGGTTCAAGTGGCTGAATTTGGGTTTTATCGGCGACTTCCACGGCTTGAGCGGGATTTGCGCTGGCTATCTCTTGTAAACGTCCTTGGCTATCTTCTAACTCTTCTTGCAATTTAGCCACTTCTTCTCTATAGGTGGCTTCGATATTGCGAATCCGTTCTTCGGAGAGAGCGAGTTGTTTTAACTGTCCTTTGCTGTCTTTTAACTCCTTTTCGGTTTCACCTAAAGCCGCCCGAACTTTCTCATATTTCTGTAGTGCTTCCCTGATTTTTCCCTCTTGCAGGGCATATAAAGCCCCACCCCCGATCGCACCTCCACCGACAAAACCGATTAAAATATCGAAGATATTCATTATGGGATTCCTCCTATAGGAAAATTTACTTCTAATATGCCCAATCTCGGAGAATAATTCACAAGGGGCAAATGTGGTCAGTGTTTTCCGCCGCTCTCTATGCCGATTGCTTTTGATTGTGGCAGCAATTATCAGAAAAAGAAAGCAAATATTCAGTTTTTTATCGGCAAATGTTCACCTTTAGGGCAGTTATCTCGATGGTGAGGTACAAAGTCTCTGGTTTTAGGGAGTCGGTTGTCGATGCCAAATCCAGTCATACCTCGTCTTTGTGAGAAACGCCGTCGGTGGTGTTCGGCAAGACATTTCACTGAAGCTGTATTTCCCGATAAGCTTGATAAACGCCGCGCACGTTGTACCAATTGAGAAAAATGCGGGCAATTTCTAGGGCTAATTGCGGTTTACCTCGATCGATTAACCATTGTAACAGCGGGGAGAGGCTGCGTTCATTCAGGGTTCCCCCCAGGGAAAGTAAACCCCACAACAGTCGATGAATCCAAGTCATTTGAATCATCATCCGCACTTCCCAGGTGGGATGTTTTTGATAAAAAAGCACTCCCATTCGTCCTCGTTGAATTTCCTTATCGATGAGATTGGGAATTTGAGCGAGATTAAAGGGGGGATGCCAATGATAACCGACGGCTTCTGGACATTTAATTAATTTTAGTCCCAATTGCTTCAATCTCACCCCTAATTCTAAATCTTCCCAACCGTAGAGTTGAAACTGGGTATCAAATAATCCCGCCGCTAATAACCATTTTTTAGCGATCGCCACGTTGCCCGTGGCAAAATAGGCGGCGGAGAAATCGGTGATTTTATAGGGTTCACTGGTGGGATGCTCGAAGTTACAGGTATTAATGACAGTGCCGTAGGTAAATAAGCAATCGCTGCCGAGACTTGCTGCCCCGGCGGTTAAAGCGTCGGCGTGGGCTTGCAAAAAATTTTCTGTCACTACCAGATCGCTATCGATAAAAATAATCGTATCACCACTAGCTTTTTCTACCCCCAGATTCCTAGCGATCGCTGGTCCGCCGTGATCCTGTTGCCACAGTTGCAGATGGGGTAAATTGGCTTTGTGACTTTCTAGCCAAGCGATCGTCGCATCGGTAGAGCCATCATCGACAAGGACTATTTCGTAGTTTTCCACTTTATTATCGGTTAAACGCTGATTTTCTAGGGCTAGTAAACATTTTTTTAAAATTGCTTGGCGATTGTAGGTAGGGATGACAACACTGATCAGCACGGGCATTCGGGGGTCAAGATTACCGTTTTAGCTTACCAAATAACCTCGGTTCCTTGATTAGACCTCCTGCAAAAATCAACAATCTCCATTCAGGATTCAGGAGACAGGATTCAGGAGACAGGATTCAGGAGACTATTTTTATTTATAGCACTTCTTGGAGCTATGAGGTACAATAAAAAGCAAATAGACAAATAATAGAACTCGCCAGCTTCCTATGAGACCCTATTCCGTAGATTTTCGCCAAAAAATTATCGATGTCTGGAAGAAAGAAAAAATTTCTATT
>NZ_JAPZSZ010000194.1:0-18485 GCF_027532095.1 Microcystis sp. LE19-195.1E | reverse complement strand
TGGTCAACTACCTAATTTTCAGGGAAAAAGTACCTGAATTTTCCCCCGATCCCCGCAATGGCTGGCACTTTTTGAGGGGAAAAAAGTCCAAAAGTCTTATCCAACAAGGTTTTTAGATTTATTCAGCAGACCCTAATTAGGGTTTGCCTTACCCAATTGAATCAGCAGTCTGCTCCCCAGTGCCTTCGGCAAGCGCGGCAATCCGATAAAATAGTAAATCAGAACTTTGAGCTACTTGGTGATAGAGTTGATTAAAATTTAATTTCTTGTGTTCAACAAAGAAATATTGGCGATAGTGGTAATTAGCTAGATTGAACAGATTTTTTGACAAAAAAGCAGCTCGGTCAATTTCTGACCAGCAAGGATGGCATTTGGTGATGATATGGCGTTCAACTAGCTTCATGTCTTGATTGTAGCTGATAACCCTCTCAAAATCTATCTCCCTTAAAAGCTACTTATTTTAACCATCTAGCTAGAGGGAGTCAGAAGGTTTCTGGAAATTTGAGGAGATTTAGAGAGAATTTTCGTTTCTGTATTTACCCCCTATTGCCAACCTCAAAGTTTAGTACAAAAGAATTATGCGGTCAGCTATAGGGCGATCGCTGAAAAGAAAAATTGACCCGATTTATTATCAAAATAAAATTTTATAATTGTTGTCTGTTAAAATAAAATTAAGAGGTTGAACTCTATTAGTTAGTCAAAGGTTCGGGGGACGAAGCTCCTCCCCTGACGGGGGGTTTAAGGCTTGGATTGAGTGATAAAATCGGAAGTAATGCCCAATTTTAGCAGAGAGTTTCCCTTTAAAAATACCAACTCAGTAGATTGACAAAATGAGATGCACCCCCTGTTACCTCTTGTTCTTGGTCAAAGGATCGGCTAAGATGATGATAGACAATTTCCAGTTAAAGAGATGAATCAATTAAAACCCAAACTTGTCAATTATCCAGATTGGGATCGAAAAGAGCAAATTAAACGAAATCGTTCGGCTTTGGCTATCTTAGAACAAAGACGACAAAAACGGTCACAAATAACCGATAAGCAAGACCAAGAAATTTCCCAGTCTTTCCTCAATTTTCAGACTGGGATTGATAATGATCGTCCTTTGGGTTCAAAGCTTTATAGCCAAGGATGATTGTCTTTATCGATTCGGGGGTTTTGGGTTGATTAACTCATCCTAAAAAAGCGGGTAAACTCGGAAGATTGGCCTTATTCACTTTTGTCTAAGGGTGCTTATGTAGGGTTTACTGAAAAAGCTTTTCCTAGGGGCAGGGTGTGGGGTGTGGGGTGTGGGGTGTGGGGTTTTACCGATTTTCAGGTGGTCAATTACCTAATTTTCAGGGAAAAAGTCCCGGAATTTTCCCCCCAATCACTCCAAAGGTCGGCACTTTTTGAGGGAAAACAAGTCTAAAAGTCTTATCCAACAAGGTTTTTAGATTTATTCAGCAAACCCTAAATAGGCTAAAAAAGTCTCTAACATCCCTCTAGATTGATTATCTGGCATCATCCACACACCGAATTTTATCCCCGATTCTAGAGTCATAATTAATCCCGCTGCTGGTAAATTTTGAGGTAAGCTAGGTATATTTGGTAAACAGGCATTATATAAACTTTTCCAACGATTATCAGGTTCTTCGTCCGCATCCATAATAATTCCTAAATGAGTTAGTCCGTTAGGAGTTTTTAGTTGCGTAGAGATATATTTAGGTTTTAGTAAATTTTCAACACCATCACAATTTATGATATTCAATGGTTCTTCCCCTCTATTCCAAGTAACTCCATTTGCTGCCATTAATTGGGGAATAACTCTCAATTCCTCTGCACCTTCCACTAATAACTTTTTTGTCTCTATTTTAGGCATTGTTACCGCACCTCAAGATTACTTGTAGCAGCAATAACAATTTCTTCTGGATCAAAGATTACAGATTGGCTTTTTTCCCTATCTATCCTTTGAATAGTAATCTCGTTATCGGTAATTTTTTCTTCGGTAATTAATTCGGCTAAACTTTGCCAACAATCGCGGCTGTGAGTGGTGGCAAATACCTGAATATTGAGTTTTTTGGCGGTTTCCCAGACGACTTTCCACATATCAGTCATGACAGTAAAATGCAATCCGCTATCAATTTCATCAACTAATAAAATTCCATTTTCAAGATTAACCATCGCTAAAACTAATCCTAACATTCGCCAAAATCCATCGCCTAAACTGCCAATAGGTATAGGTTGATCATGATTTTTAATTTTGATTAAAAACCCACCGCTAACACCTAGGTTATTTGAAGTTAAATACTTGCCAGAACCAACAATGGCTATTCTTTCAATTTTTGGCTCAATAATTTTCAAAGATTCAATAATTAAATCTTCTAAAGGAGAGAGAACAATGTTATCAAAAAGTGCTGCCATATCAGAACTTGTTAGAGAAAATGGTGTTAAGAACTTCAATTCAATTTTATTATCAATACCTATTTTATGGGAAATTCTGCTTAAACTAGCTATTCTTCTTATAGAATCTCTGGCAAGAGTACCGTTGGCAAGAAGTTCCAGTTCAATAGGTTTTTGTGATTGACTCCATCTAATACTTAAAAGAAGTTTAGCCCATTCCTCATCGTCGAAATTGTTATCATTATTTTGATTTATATCATCATTTTTGTCTGAAAATAAAGATAGTTGTATAGGAATGCTTTCAACAGAAATGGTAAGACTTGCTAGATAGGATTTGCCATATCCACTGATGATAATTTTTTTACTTGGGATGATTTCATGCCCAGGAAATAAATGACAAATTTCAAAAACTTTAGTGCGACTAGGTAGATTACTTTCTGACCAACCAAACTCACCTCTATAGCTAATAGGTTCAAGAAATATATCTATATTATTCTGAGCATACAAAAACTGAATCGCTTCTAAAATAGAAGTTTTACCGCTATTATTTTTACCCACTAAGAGATTAATTCGACCAAGATTGGCCATCTCAAAATTCTGAAACCCGCGAAAGCCTTCAATTTTTAGGGATTGTAACATGAGTGATTACCCCGGATTTTCAGTTATTAAATCTAGTTTATCTAAAAACATGACTACAGAGGGAATCGCTGACTCTAGAGATTAATGACAATAAATTCCTAGCTGCCGATATAGTTCAACCTCATCCTTGCAAACAGTTAAGTTTTTTGGTTCTTCAATATTCTGAATGACTTGTTGAGTTTTTTGGTTAAAATCACTTATGGTATAGTTACCTTCTGCAATTCGTCTTTCTTTTTCCTCTAATTCAAGACAAAGTTCCATAGCTTCTTGAATATTGCTCAAAGCTTCTTCGAGATGATGTCCTTCATTAATACAACCGGGGAGAGAAGGAATAGAAAGATTATAATCTCTTTCCTCGCTTGGTTCTAAAATAAAATTCACTTTCAGATCGGCTCAGGGTAATAATAAGATAACTATATTATAAGTGATGTTGCTGGGGAGTTACTCAAATTCTTCTAATTGCGATCGCACTAATTCTAGGGGAAGTTTTAAAACTCTAGCAATTTGTTCGATAGTTAATCCTTCTTTGATTAATTCGGGAATGGTTTCTAATTTAGCTTGTTGATAAATTTTAGATGAGGGTAATTCACTGTTCTCTTTTCCAGTACAAAAATTACCGCTATTGATTTGTATAACGTCTTTAATATTACTAGAGTTAGAGAAATTAGAATAACAATATCTTTGTAAACTCGATTTAATGTTAGCCTTACTGACTTCCTGTCCTAATATTTCTGATAAGGTTTTCCATAATTTACCTGCTGTTTCCTTGATATATTTCTGAGAACGATGATTTTTTTGAGCTATTTCGGCGTATTTTTGATGATTGACGACTCCCTCTAAGATTTCATGCTGAAGATCGTCTAAATGTTCTCCTGTATGGGAGAAAACAAGCTCATCAATAGTTATTATAAAAGATTGAATATCGAATGAGTTCATAGGATGATTTTAAACAGGGAGTTAAGTCAGGATTGCCTGATATTATAGCGCAAAATGCAAACTTAGTGTCTTTATATTTCTTTATAGGGCTTTTATGGGTCTTGAAAGTAAATTTTGATTTATTTACACTTTCATTAATTATTTTACTGATAGAGTTTTTTTATGAAGTTTCTTCGTTTTTGCGCCCTGTTCTCTGTACCTATTGCTACGGTAGGGATAACAACCTGTATTGTTAGTTTACCAAGTCAGGCCGTTGAACTTGTATTTTCAAGTCCTGGTGTAATCAAAGGTGTAAATGGAGTGTCTTTTACTTTGCCAAGTACGGGTATCTCAAAAACCTACAATATTATTCTTGAACGAGGAACAGTAAATGATATCTATGGTACACCTCCACTATTTGATGTGTTTACTGAAGAAGATGCTTTAGCTGCCATGAATGCTTCTGCTCAGGGTATAAACTTTTATATTACTAATGTATCTGAAAATCTGTCATTTGAATCTTTAGGAACAGATGCATTTTATATTCCATATTTTACGGATTCCGTTAACGTTGATGTAAGTTCTAGTAAAAAAGTAGTCCAACCACCAGGACTTAGGGACTTGCGCTTTGATAATGTACCATTTAGGGCTGGTCTTATTCTTCTAGAGAGCGATTTTCTGGCTGGGATATTATTCCCACGCAAGTCCCTTATAGAGGTAGGCTTTATAGATTTACCTGTTGATGTTGAGGTAGTTTATACACGCCTTATACAAGTTCCCGAACCCACTTCAACTTTAGGACTCTTTTCTCTAGGAATACTCGGTGCTGGTGCAACCATAAAACGCCAAGTTAAACGCCATCATTCTATCGAAAAAGAAACCACCAAAATAGGCTAAATTGCCCATTAATATAACTCATGCCCCTTAATTTTACAGAATTGAGGGGGATTTTTATGGGCTATAATTTGATATAAATGGGTTGGGTTAGGCAATGCCTTGTTTTTAGGGAAAAAAATCAAGATATAAATACTGCCCTAACACACCAAAAAAAAGTTTTTGTTCTAAGTAGCTGGTTATAATTAAATTGAAGATAGATTTTGCCTCTGATCCCCCCTGCCCCCCTTGATAAGGGGGGTGCCGATAGGCGGGGGGATCTCCCCTTAATAAGGGGGGTGCTGATCCCCCCTTAGTCCCCCCTTATTAAGGGGGGTATCTGACAATTTTTAACAGCTACCCACTATTTATAACAAAGCCATTTCTCCCACCACTTCCAAGCGGGTATAACTGCCGATTTTGAGGAATTTTTCCGAGAGAGATTCGGCCACATTAGGAGTAATCCAGCCTAACTGTTTGAGAATTTGCAAAGCGGCGGCATATTTAGCCCGTTTGGAACCATCTAGGGCTTTAATTGCTAATCCTAAACCTTCACCGACGCGCCCAATACATTGAATACCTTCGGCCCCGGCTTTACTGACGATTTCCCCTTGGCTAACCTGCATTAATTCCGTATCAAAAGCCCCTTCTCCTGCTACCATGCGGGGATGATAGGTCATCGCCCGGACGATTCTTTCTAAGTCTAAACGGTTGCCAGAGGCTAACTGGGCGTAGAGATGGGCCATTTGCCCCAACTGCATTGAATAGGTGGGCGCGCCGCAGTCATCGTGGGCGCTGATTAATTCATCCCCCGGCATCCCCAATAATTCGGCAATTTTGCTTAAAATTAGCTTCTGTATCGGACTAGAGCGCCGCAGATAGCTATTTAACGGCCAGCTGCGCTGTTGACACACCGCTAACATCCCGGCGTGTTTACCAGAACAATTGTACTGGAGGCGACTGGGTTTACCTTCCGGGAGAGGACATTGCAGGGCATTAGGATCGATATCGGCGCGCCAGAGAATATTAAAGACTTGACGGGCGTGTTCCACTGTGCCTTGGTGAGAACTACAGATAATGGCTAGATCCTTATCGTTGAGATCGTAGCGTTCGAGGGTGGCGGTACTGATGACAGCCAGTGCTTGAAAAGGTTTCAGGGCCGAACGAATAAAGGCGCTAGTTTCGGCGCTGCCGGCGGTGGATAATACCCGGCCGCGGTCATCGCAAATAGCGGCCTCGACATTATGAACCGATTCAATAATACCTTCCCGGAGGAGATGAATTTCTAAGCGGTGGGTTGGTGAACGTTTTACCCTATTCATTCAGATTGGTGATTGGTTGCGGTTAGTGAGTGAAAAATAGCCAAAAAAGACCACTGATAGCGACAATTGCCCCTAAAATCAGGGCAGTTTTTTGTAAACGCTGGAGAATGGGCTGGATTTGATAGGAGACGATTAAACGATCGCGTGTTAAAATGGCGGCGGTTTTTGTCCAGATTTGGCCATCGTACCAGCCCGACTCTTCATAAAATACTTTCTCCGATTGCAAGCGATCATAGACGTAGATCCAGCCTAAATACAAGCGCAATAACACCAATCCTACCAAAATTGTCGAGCCAAAAATCCCCGCGCAGAAGAAGAGAAAAGGGGCTTTTTTGAGGGGAAAACTAGCGGCGGCAATCGGTCCGACAATTAACCATGTCCATAACCATAACCAGACAATTTTTTTTGTATAAGAGGCTACATCTAGCGTCGCCCAACGGAAAAACCAAGATTCTTTTAATTGTTCGTACTCGTTAACCGGTTGCTGTTCTTCCGGGACGGGACAGAAATCAAGGGAGGATTTCATGGATTCTACTCCTCTAAATGGTCGCTAGGTAGAGGAATACGTTGGGCATGACCCCAAAAAGCTTCTAAATTATAAAATTCTCGCTCTTTTGGTAAAAAGATATGGACAATGATATCGCCATAATCCATCAGGATCCAGCTACCTTCGCTTTTTCCTTCCACTTGTCGGGGGGATTGCTGCCATTCTAGTTCCATGGCAGCTTCGATCGCATCCTCGATCGCTCGCACTTGAGTGGTAGAATAGCCGGTAATAATCAGAAAATAATCGGTTAAATAACAGATATCGGCGACTTTCAGGATGGCGATGTCCCCTGCTTTCTTGTCCTCGGCAGCGGTAACAATTGTCTCTAGAAAATTTTCGGTCTTGAGATTTTCGGCGACGGGGGTAATAATTCCAGTGGGATTGGTCATTCAGGTTGTAGTTATCCTTTGGCTGAGGTGGTTTTAAGCGAGTCTTGAGATTATGTTAATCAATGGTTTTAGTTTTTGTTGGTTGTTCTTTAACAATTTGTAACGCCCAGTTGCGCGTTAGCACGGTGCGGGGATGAATGGGACAATGGCTACTTAAAAGATATTTTAGGGAATAATCACAGGTTTGTTGAACGCTTTTATGGAGATTTTGATAGCTGAGTTGTCGTAGGGCGTTTAATTCGGGTGTATCGCCGCGATTGGGTTCCAAGGCATCGGCAATAAAGACTATACAGCTAAGATCGCTCATATTGGGTTTACCGAGGGTATGATTGCGAATTGCTTCGAGAATTTCCTCGTCGGTAACGTTAAATTCTTTTTGGGCGACAACTGCACTCACATCGGCGTGGAGTAAGTGGGGATGGGATAAACAGATATTATCCACGTCTATTCCCGCCGATTCCGCCATTTTTAGCAGTTTTTTGGGCTTGAAAAATTTAGCCAGATCGTGTAGTAATCCCGCTTGCCCTGCTTGGACGGGATCGAGATCGTGATGACGAGCTAAATCAATACACATGGTCTCCACACCGAGAATATGTCGCAGACGGTGTTCGTTGACGTTTTCTTTTAACCAGTCGATAACTTGCTGTCGCATCTTTTTTTTGCCCTTGTGGAACCCCAAAACGATTGTAACAATTACTATACAATTTTGCCTATTGCTCCCGGGTTCGATCTTTACCAATCATCCTCGCGACTAGCTTCTAAAACTTCTTCTTGCTGCCAATCATCCTGAAAAGGTTGTACCACTTTACCGATCGCATCGGCTACAAAAGACTTAATAAATTCCTCCTTGCGACTGAGTTGAAATTGTCTTTGTACCACTTCCGTCATACCACCGTCACCCCAGTCTTGATCGTGACGGAAATATTCAATAAAACTTTTGCCAGCAATGCGGGTTAAATAGGCGGCACTGACCCCTTGAATTGCCTTACCGACTATATAGGTAGTGAAATTTAATTGTAGGATTCTGGCTAATAATTCTACTGCTCCTTTCACTACTCCCAAACTAACTAGAGTTTTGCCCAAAGATAGAGCCAATTCCTTGCCTCGATCGCTGTTAATTTCACAGCCATAAACTTGACCAATTTCCCTGACCATTTGAGCATTAACCGCCGCCGTTGCTAACATATCGAACACTGGTAAGGGAGTCACTGCAATCACTCCCGCACCGATCCACTGATAGCGATCGATAATTTTATCAGCTTGGCGACGACGTTGGCGATCGATAATTTTCCTAGCTTCTTCTCCTAATCTTTGGGATTGTAAGAGGATATTATCCGCCACCAAATCCTCCCCTTCGGCCCGTAAAACTGAAGCCAAACGTTTAATTAAAGCTAAAATATCTGGTTCCGGTGTGATCATTTGTCCCCCGGTTAACTGTAGGGGTTGGGGATTAGCGGCGACGGCAATAATATCGGCTGAAAGGATCACTCCTTTAAGACGTTCTCGTAATTGTTTTAAAATAATGTCTCGATCTTCATCGCTATAGAGATCGATTTTATTAAAGACTAAGAGAGAACGTTTACCAATATCAATTAAACGCAATAAAGGGGCGTATTCCGATTGTCGAATATCGTTATCAATGACAAATAAAAGTAAATCTGCTTCCGTGGCTAATTGTCGCGCTAACTGTTCCCTTTGACCTCCGGCTGCACCAATTTCGAGAATGCCGGGGGTATCGGTAATTTGAATTTCCCGATTCACACCTTTCATTTTTAAACTATAGGTTTCCCCTTTTTCCGTGGTTCCCATGGTTGCCTCCACATTGCCCACCATTTGACCAATGAGGGCGTTAATTAGGGAGGTTTTTCCCGCCGATCCTGTGCCGAAAACAATGATTTTAACTTCTTTTCTGGCTAAACTTCGCTCAATTTCTTGGGAACGCTTAACAAAAACCTGTTGGGTTACTTTATCTTGAATTTGCTCCACTTGTTGCCGGATAGCTTTTAAGGTTTCCCCGGCGGCCTCGGTTTTTTCTACCGGTAATTTTAGGGGTGGACGGGAGGAAGAACGCAACCCGCGGCGACTTTTTTGGCGCTGGGGCAGCAGATAGAAGTAGTACATAAGAACGTATATTAGCAAGCCCAGCAGTCCGATAATCAGCAAAAGCAGAATATTAGCTAAGATAGGAGCGGTAAAGGCGATCTGGATGTAAAGACGATAGATAGAGTTGACTAACCACAACATTAATCCGAAAATAAAGCTCAGACCAATGATTAAAGCGGCAAGACGGGGTAATTTCATCAGCTTTAACGGTAGGGGATTCCTTAATCTTGATCTTAGTTCTTTGCCGGCCGATTGTCGGGAACTAGAATAGACTTTTATCTATAGTCATAATTGTTTTTATTCATCAGTAGGGAGGCAAAATTATTTGTAGGATGGGTTAGCGGTAGCGTAACATAATCGGGCGTTGGGTTTCATGCTTCAACCCAACCTACGTTCTCCACCTACTTTTATTTATTCTCCCCACTTCCCCACTTCCCCACCTCCCCACTTCCCCACCTCCCCACTTCCTATTCCCTCGGGACAGAAAAGGGGTAAGATAATAAGTTTAGTGATAAGATGACCGAATTGTAAGCGGGGACTTGATATGGCAGAAACCCTATTATTTAATGCTTTGCGACAGGCGATCGATGAGGAAATGGGCCGCGACCAGACAGTATTTGTTTTGGGGGAAGATGTGGGTCATTACGGCGGTTCCTACAAAGTTACCAAAGATCTCTACAAAAAATATGGCGATTTAAGGGTTTTAGATACTCCCATCGCTGAAAATAGTTTTACGGGCATGGCAGTGGGGGCAGCCATGACGGGATTACGTCCGATTATTGAAGGCATGAATATGGGTTTTCTTCTGCTTGCCTTTAACCAAATTGCCAACAATGCCGGGATGTTACGTTATACTTCCGGCGGTAATTTTAAAATCCCCATGGTTATCCGTGGTCCGGGGGGTGTGGGGAGACAATTAGGTGCGGAACATTCCCAACGTTTAGAGGCCTATTTTCACGCAGTACCCGGTCTAAAAATTGTCGCTTGTTCCACTCCTTACAACGCCAAAGGTTTATTAAAATCGGCGATTAGAGATAATAACCCCGTGCTTTTCTTTGAACACGTTCTTCTCTATAATCTCAAGGAAAATTTACCGGATACCGAGTATCTTTTACCCCTCGATAAAGCGGAAATTGTTCGCAAGGGAGAAGATATAACCATTCTCACCTATTCGCGGATGCGTCATCACTGTTTACAGGCATTAAAACAGTTAGAAAAAGATGGCTATGATCCAGAAATTATCGATTTAATTTCCCTGAAACCCTTTGATATGGAGACGATCGCCGCTTCGATTCGCAAGACTCACAGGGTGATTATCGTGGAAGAATGTATGAAAACGGCGGGAATTGCTTCCGAGTTAATTGCTTTAATTAACGAGCAGTTATTCGATGAATTAGATGCCCCCGTGTTAAGATTATCTTCCCAAGATATCCCCACACCTTATAACGGTAATCTAGAAAGATTGACGATTATTCAACCTAATCAAATTGTCGAAGCTGTCCAAAAAATGGTCGGTGATCGCATTTAAAAAATTCTCCTTTTGATACTGAAGTTATGCAGAGACAAAATTGGTTATTGTTACTGATCATCGGCCTGGTTATTGCCTCGATCTTCGTCCTGATTAAGTTACCCCTACAATTAGGTTTAGACCTGCGCGGTGGTAGTCAATTAACCATTCAGGTTAAACCCACTGAAACCGTCACAACCATTCAACCTAATGATTTAAAAGCCGTACAAAATGTGATTGAAAACCGCGTTAATGCCCTGGGTGTTTCTGAATCATTAGTGCAGACTGTGGACAGTAAAAATCAGGTAATCGTGCAACTACCCGGGGTCACAAATCCCAAAGAAGCGGAGAGAAACTTAAATGTTCAGGCCCAATTAGAATTTCGTCAGCAAAAACAAGGTACAGAAGGAGAATTCCGGGCTGAATATTCAATTTTTCAACAAAAAAAAGCGGAATTAGCCGCCCTCAAAGCCGAGAATAAACCCGAAAATGCCGCTAAAATTGCCGAACTAGAACAATCTCTGCAAAAATCTAAAGAGGCAATTTTAAATTTATTTGAATCGGTGGACTTAACTGGAAAAAATCTGCAAAATGCCACTATTAGTTCCACCCAAGGCACTAACTGGGAAGTGGCCATTACTTTCGATTCGGAAGGGGGCAGTAAATTTGCCGAACTGACTAAAGCGATCGCAGGTACTGGTCGCAGTATTGGGATTTTCCTCGATAATGAATTAATTAGCGCCCCTGTGGTTGATGTGCAGTTTGCCCAAACGGGAATTACAGGAGGCCGGGCCGTGATTACCGGTAATTTTACCGCCGAAACTGCCAACGATCTAGCGATTCAATTGCGCGGTGGTTCTCTACCTTTCCCCGTTAAAGTGGAAGAAATTCGCACCGTCGGGGCAACTTTAGGCCAGGATAGTATCCGTCGCAGTATCTACGCTGGTTTAGTGGGTTTACTGTTAGTTTTAATCTTCATGGCGGTTTATTACCGTTTACCCGGTATTATTGCCGATGTTTCCCTGATTATCTATACTATTCTCTCTCTGGGGGCTTTTGCCCTAGTGGGAGTCACGATGACGTTACCCGGTATTGCCGGATTTATCCTCAGTATCGGCATGGCAGTTGATGCAAATGTACTAATTTTTGAGCGTACCCGGGAGGAATTAAGGGCCGGAAAATCCCTATTTCGGGCAGTAGAGTCGGGATTTTATCGGGCTTTTTCCAGTATTCTTGATAGTAATGTCACTACTTTAATCGCCTGTGCTGCCCTATTTTGGTTGGGTTCGGGATTAGTCAAGGGTTTTGCTTTAACTTTAGCCATTGGGGTAGCTGTGAGTATGTTTACCGCTTTAACCTGTAGTCGCACTCTCCTGTTAATCACCGTGTTAAACGTCCCCAGCGTCCGTCAAAAACCCGAACTTTTCTGCCCTAATTTACCGGCAAATCAGTAGGGTGGATTAGGCGACGACAAGTTATGCTGTTAACCAATAATTTCATATTCGCCGTAACCCACCGATTGCCACTCCCTACTCCCCAAATTCCTTTTTCCTTTTTACTTTTTTACTTAATCGATATGGCATTTAACGTTACAAAACAGCGTAATTTTTGGTGGACAGTCTCGGCCTTGCTGACAATTGGTAGTATTTTGGCCATGGTGATTTCTTGGTTCACTATTCAAGCGCCTTTGCGACCGAGTTTAGATTTTGTTGGTGGTACGAGAATTCAGATAGAATTAGCCTGTGCCAAAAAGAATAACTGTGAGAAACCCTTAACTACTGCCGAAGTGCAAGCAATTTTAGACGAGGAAGGATTGGGTAACAGTAGTGTGCAGGTGTTGGATAAATATACTTTATCGGTGCGGACGAAAACCCTCGCAGAAGAACAGAGAACAAAATTACTCGACACCTTAAACCAGAAAATCGGTGCCTTTGACCCCGAAACCAGTCAAATCGATACCGTCGGTCCCACCATCGGTCAAGAATTATTTAGGTCGGGATTTTTAGCTTTATTAGTGTCATTTTTTGGCATTGCTGTCTATCTAAGCTTTCGTTTTCAACGGGATTACGCTTTTTTTGCCATTGTCGCCCTGCTGCACGACGTTTTGATCACTTTAGGGGTCTTTGCGGTTTTAGGCTTAATTGCGGGGGTAGAAGTGGATAGTTTATTTTTGGTTTCCCTCTTGACAATTGTGGGCTTTTCTGTTAACGACACAGTGGTAATTTATGATCGCGTCCGGGAAAATTTTGTCAATACCCCCGAATTATCCGTGGATGAAATTGTCGATAACGCGGTGAGTCAAACCCTAACTCGTTCGATTAATACCACCCTGACCACTTTATTGCCTCTGGTGGCGATTTTTCTCTTTGGTGGCACGACTTTAAAATATTTTGCCCTAGCTTTAATTATTGGCTTTGTAGCGGGGGCCTATTCGAGTATTTTTATCGCTAGTACCCTACTAGCTTGGTGGCGCAGTCGTTCCCATCGACCCACACTCAATTACAGTTAGGATGCCATTGGTGAAGAATCAGTGGTTCTTGGATGGGTCGTAATAGTAATTTCAACCTGTTGATTGAGACGACCCAAAATTGATATCAAACGGTCAATAGTAAAGCGTCCCAAATTAGCACGGCGAATCTGGACAAATTCACTGTGATTAATTCCAGTTCGCACTTGAGCATCGCGGGTTGATAAGTCTTCCTTCTCCAGAACCTTGATAATTTCAGCAGCAAGCAGTGCTTTCGCTTGTCGCACGTCCGCATCTACATCGCCAAAATCGCGGTACACATTCCCGCTACCTTGTACCAGTTCAAATTGTTCTTCACTCATGAGAGTTCCTCCTTCAATCGCTTGAGCCGTGCTTTGATAACTGATACCACCTGTCAGGCCCCATTATATCTGTTGAAGTTTTTGCTTGTGTCAATCAAAGCGGCAATCGCCTGATAATATCTGGTAGTGCGATCGCTGATCTTGTAGGTTGGGCCCGTTGTGGGTAAACAATAAATATATTTTCGTAACAGAAAGCTCATGATTCATGGATGATAAGCCGTAATAACCAGACTTCTATCGTCACCATAAATTGCTTCAACACGACGAAAACTAGAATGATTCCACCAGACTTTAATTCTATTTCCCTTGGCTGGAGCAGACCCAACAACGGCATAACCAGCATTGAACATCAATTGTTCAAAAACTTCTGCTGGCATTGTTTTAGATGAAATGGGAGAAAGACCATCAATTTGATGCTTATCGAGGGTCATAACTCCCTTTATAGGTTGTAAAAATTTGATAACCGGGTAAAACTAAGCTGATACCCGCAAAACTATGTATTGTTCCTGGATAACTTTCTTCTGCATCACTACCCCCCAATCGCCAACAAAAAGAACCCAACCAAATATAAAAGCCTGGAATCAGTGCGTCCATAGAATAGGCAATATCTTTTAACTGAGGGTTAACTCCGTTTGATGATCCCTTTTTTTGAGAAACTTTTATTTTCATTATTTTAAACTTATACTTATTTAAGAATGATACCATATTTTTATTAGCATTGACGATGACAATTATCACAATTCCACACTTAAACCCTTTGGTGCGATCGCTGATATGGTAGGTTGGGTTGAGGAAGGAAACCCAACGCTAATCAAAGATATTTGAAGGCCTTATTATCTTCAACCGTCCCATCGAACTAAGATAGTGCAAGCTTAAAAATGGCTTTTAGTTGTCAGCTAAATTTTTGCGCCAATTTCGTCAAATTGCTTCAAGAGATTTGATTGCGAACGCCACTGAAAGCAGCGTATGCGATCGCTATAGCATCTACAGCATCATTAATGGGCATTTTTGTCAATCCGAATAAATACTTAATTTCTTCCGCCACCTCAGCTTTAGTGGCCCTACCATGGCCCAGATGACATTTCCAACTAGCTTGATGGAGGAAAATCGGTTCAATTCCCCCATCGCGACAGCTAACTAGATTGATAATTCCCAATGCTTGCAGGACTCCACCGGCTGCCTTGATTTGCCGGTTAAAAAAGGGCATTTCCACGGCAATTTCCCCCGGTTTATATTCTGCGATTAACTCCTTTAAATCCCGTTCAATTTCGATCAAACGCTGGGCAGTAGAAAGATTTTTAGAAGTTTCGATCGTGCCGTAATCGACTAAAATCGGCATTAACTCACTATTATCCCGGAGAATAGCCCAACCGACAATCGCTAATCCGGGGTCGATACCCAACCAAGTAGTCATAGATTAAGCCAAAAAATCTTGGACGATTTGGAGGATTCTTTGGGATGCTTGTCCATCTCCAAAAGGATTAATTGCATTAGCCATACGATCATAGGCGATTTTATCCCCTAATAATTCTCCCGCTTGTGCTAAAATTTGCTCTGGATTAGTACCAATTAATTTCGCTGTTCCCGCTTGTACTGCTTCCGGTCTTTCCGTGGTTTCTCGCAATACTAAAACCGGTTTTCCTAAACTAGGGGCTTCTTCTTGAATGCCGCCGGAATCAGTTAATAATAAATAACAGCGTTGAATCGCCCCCACTAACTCGGCATAATCGAGAGGTTCAGTTAAAAATACCCTGGGATGATTGCCCAAAGCGGACTTTATTGGTTCTCGGACGGTGGGATTGCGATGGAGGGGTAATAATAGGGCTGTATCGGCATATTTTTCTAACAACAAAGTGAATCCTTTGATAATATCCTGTAAGGGTTCGCCCCAATTTTCCCGGCGGTGAACCGTAGCTAATAAAACCCGATAATCTGACCAATTTAAGCCCGCAATTTGACATTCTGGGGCGGTTTTGGCTACGCTTAATAAAGCATCAATAACTGTATTACCGGTGTGGTGAATATTTCCTGTCACCCCGGATTTTTGTAAATTTTCCACGGCTAAAGTAGTGGGAGCAAAATGTAGGGTAGTCAGTTGAGAAATTAGGCGGCGATTAGCTTCTTCGGGATAGGGATTATAGATATCATTAGTTCTTAATCCTGCTTCCACATGAGCGATAGGAATTTGTTGATAAAAAGCCGCTAAAGCAGCAGCAAAAGCGGTAGTAGTATCACCTTGCACAATAATTAAATCTGGTTTTATGCGCTCAAAAACCGTTTCTAAACCCCGTAAACTGCGGCAAGTAATATCAGTTAAAGTTTGACGGGTTTGCATAATATCCAGATTTTCATCTGCTTTTAAAGCAAATAATTCCATCACCTGCGCTACCATTTCTTTATGCTGTCCCGTCAGAATTACATGGGTTTGAAACTGTTCCGATTCTTGAAAAGCACGAATAACGGGAGCTAATTTAATCGCTTCGGGACGAGTTCCAAGAGTAATACAAATTGATTTCAACATATTATTATCAGTTATCAGTTATCAGTTATCAGTTATTAGTTATCAGATGTGAGTTATCAGTTATCAGTTATCAGCTATCAGATGTGAGTTTTCAGTTCACTGATTACTGTTTACTGATCACTGAAAATCGCTTGAATTGTGCTGTTTTGTCATTTTTCACTCGTGGGTGGTTGTTGAACGATAAATTGGGGATAGAGTTGCATTTGCTTAGGATTTAAAGGTCGAGAGATGGTCAAAACTTTTTGTTTAGCTAACTCTTGAGTCATGGTATCTAAAGTTTGAGCGATACGCAAATTATATTCTAATTGTTCCCCGGAAGAAAGCAGATTACTTAAGCCATCGATTAAACGTCTTAAATTCTCGCGAAATTGGGGATCACCGATTAACTCATCGATATCGGAGGTGATTTTTTGAGTATTTTCAAAAGTAACCCTAGCGGATTCGAGAGTTTTTTGCAGTACGACAATTGTAGCAGGATCGTTAATAGTTTTAGTAATTTCTCGTAAATTATTCGATGTTTCCACCGCATTATTCAAAATAGTCTCGATATTTTGCATGACTTGTTTAGTATCAATTTCATCTAAACCTGCATTCAACCTCAGGGCGGTATTATTGAGATTATTAGCGAGACTACCAATACCTAAACTAGCTTGATTAATATTACCGAGAGTATCAACAATTTGTCCGCGATTTTCGCTGAGAACAGCATTGATATTAGCGACCAATTGGGAAGATTGTTGAAAAGTCCTGCTGATTTGACTGCGATTTTCCTGAACGGTATTATCTAAAGTATTGACAAAACGGGAGGCATTATTAGCCGTATTAGTGACCGAGCGACTGGTGGTAGCTAATTCCAAAGATAGACGAGAGATTTCTCTTTGGGCATTACGGATAGTCTGGGAGGTATCATCGGATAAACGGGCGATTTTTTGAGCTGCTATAGCGGTATTTTTGGTGACATCATTGAGATTACCCACAAATTCGGGACTGGTAAAAGTATCCACTAAACGACCAACACTAGACATTAATTGTGTTCCTGTTGTCCCCTGTAAACGAGTATTATTACAGAGAATTAACTGTTGATCACAGTCGGGAGCCAGAGGGTCGAGATTTTTGGCCTCAGCACTTAAAGAAACTAAGGGAGTGATATCGATGGCTGCCTCCCCAATTAATCCTGAAAGATTGGTAGTAACAGTTACCTTCCTAGGCATAACTAAAGTAGCAGAAGCGATTTCGGCAATAACTTCCACTTGATTGCTTCCCGGGATAAAACTCGTAATTCTTCCCACTCTCACCCCGCGAAAACGCACCGGCGCCCCGACTTGTAACCCTTCCACGTCGGCAAACTCGAAGATTAATTGATAGGTTCTTTGACCAAATCCCCCCCCGCGAACCCAGATAGCGAGCGCCCCAAAGACCAATAATCCGCCTAGAGCAAACAAACCTAGTCTTCCTTCCCGTAAAGCTCGCGAACTCTGCATGATTTTTCTCTCATTCTCGATAGTTCTTAATTTAGCTTAATCTAGCTTAAACGATTGTCCTAATCGGGCCTTCAATGCTGGCGCTAAAAAATTGCCGGATCATGGGATGATCGGTACGATCGATATCTGCCACTAATCCCTGCCATTGCACTTTTCCCTGATAAAGAAATACTACTCGATCGGCGGTGCGTCGGATGGTACTTTGTTGGTGAGAAACCATCACATAAGTGTTCGCAGACCCTGATTTTTCATGGAGAGTCCGCACTAGATCCTCGATAATTGTGGAAGCTATCGGGTCTAATCCGGCGGTAGGTTCATCATACAGCAGTAATTCAGGATTATCAGCCGGATTATCGGGATTAGTGATAATAGCGCGGGCAAAAGCCACCCGTTTACGCATTCCCCCCGATAGTTCCGAAGGATAAAGGTCACTAATTCCCTGTAAACCGACCATTTCCAGGCTTTTTTCCACTAATTCCCTAATTATGGCTTTTTTTAAATTAGTTTGTTCATAAAGATAAAAACCGACATTTTCCCCGACGGTGAGAGAATCAAACAGGGCCGTTTGTTGAAAAACTAAGGAAGTTCGCATCGCTTCTCGACCATCTTCTAGCAATCCCTGACGCAATTGACCTTTAATACGAATTTCTCCCGCATTTATCCCCGTTAATCCCGCAATTAACCGTAAAACCGTTGATTTTCCCGTTCCCGACGGCCCGATAATTACCAGGGCCTCCCCTCGATAAATGGTTAAATCTAAACCTTCGAGAATAACGTTATCCCCGAATCTTTTCGATACTCCTCTCAATTCAATTAACGGTTCTTTCATCGTCGCTTAATTAGGGTTTGCTGAAAAAGTTTTTCCTAGGGGCAGGGTGTAGGGTGTGGGGTGTGGGGTGTGGGGTTTTACCGATTTTGAGGGGGTCAATTACCTAATTTTCAGGGAAAAAGTCCCTGAATTTCCCCCTGATCACTCCCAT
>NZ_JAPZSZ010000115.1:0-8427 GCF_027532095.1 Microcystis sp. LE19-195.1E | reverse complement strand
AAGCAGGGTGTAGGGTGTAGGGTGTGGGGTGTGGGGTTTTACCGATTTTGAGGGGGTCAATTACCTAATTTTCAGGGAAAAAGTACCTGAATTTCCCCCTGATCACTCCCATGCCAGGCACTTTTGGATTTCAAAAAGGTCGAAAAGTCTTATCCAACAAGGTTTTTAGATTTATTCAGCAAACCCTATGTATTGCTTAACTTATGCTTGGTTGTGGAGATAAGATAAAATTGTCGCCTAAACTTGTTCTCAACTCAGGGAAGGATAAATCTTAGGGATTTCTTCGGGAGTACCAGCGCAATAAATCTATTGATAAAGAATAGTTTCAATGCCAATCCGCAGACCTTTGAGCCGAAGGAAATGTTGGGATTAACCAGGATTTGTTATAATTAATCTTAATAGACAGTCCCTCGAGAGCAACAATATGTTAAATGCAGTGGAATTTAAAGCCAAAATCCAACAAGGTATCATCGAAATTCCCGAAGAATACCAACAGGACTTTAGGGAAGACAGCGAAGTTCAAGTTATTGTGATCAAACAAAATAAAAAAATATCAACCACTGGAATCATTGCTCAATTAACTCAAAATCCCGTTGCTGTTAAAGGTATTCGTCAATTAAATCGTGAAGAAATTCATCAGCTATAATTATGACCAATTCTCTTTATTTTTGTGATTCTAATATCTGGCTATACCGTCTTTTAATAGACCCAGAGTGTAACGATGCTGCAGAAATGCGAAAACACAATCTAGCGACCGCTTTAACTAGCAGGGAAAATATCTTAATCAGTACGCAAATTATTAATGAAGTTTGCGCTGTCCAAAAAAGCAAAAATAAGTGAAGTTCAAATTAGAGAAATTATTCAAGAAATTTACGATGGATGTGTTGTTATTCAACTTGATCGCAATATTATTTTAAGAGCCTCTGAACTCCGCACTCAATACAGTTTTTCTTTTTGGGATAGTTTAATTGTAGCTAGTGCCTTAGCAATCGATGCTAGTCTTCTTTACTCTGAAGATATGCAGGATGGATTAATAATATCCAATCAACTAACTTTAATTAATCCCTTTCGATCGAGTTGATTATAAGTATGATATTATTTAATTACTCATTTAATCAATAGTGATGAATAGGCAACAAAAGCGAGTTTTATCCCTATTTTCTGGCTGCGGGGGAATGGACTTAGGATTAGAGGGAGGTTTTTGGGTACACCAAGACTGTATTAATGAAAATATTCATCAAGATTGGATAGTAGAAAGACGGGAACCATGGCTAAAACTACCGCGCACTTCTTTTGAAACTGTCTTTGCTAATGATATAACTAAAGCTGCCCATAATGCTTGGATTCCCTACTTTGAAAAAAGGGGTAAAAAGAATGTATTTCACTTGGGTAGTATTGTAGATTTAGTCAAACAAGCAGAAAAAGGAGAGTTCCAGTTTCCCAGTAATATCGATGTAGTAACGGGAGGTTTTCCCTGTCAAGATTTTAGTGTTTCAGGAAAAAGAAAGGGGTTTAATTCTCACAAAAGTCACAGGGGTAAACTGCTAGACGAGAGTGAAGATAGTTTTCAGGATAATCGCGGAAAACTTTATTATTGGATGAAGAGAGTTATTGAATTAACCTTACCTAAAGTTTTTATTGCTGAAAATGTCAAAGGTTTAATCTCTTTGGCTAATGTTAAAGATATAATTGAAGATGATTTTAGTGCCATTGGTAAAGATGGATATATAGTTATCCCTAAACTTCTCTTTGCTCCCGATTATGGAATTCCCCAAACTAGGGAAAGAATTATCTTTATCGGTTTAAATAAAACCTATTTAAAAGCGACAGCGATAGGACATCTAGAAAATAATGATATTTTTCCGCATCCAACCCATAAAGTTATTAAGCATCAATTAAATCTGTTTGAGTCAATATATCCTCTTAAAACTTACAGTACAGTGGGTCAGATATTATCAGGTTTAGAAGAACCAGAAGATGAGTTATTTGACCTCTCACAAAAAAGCTATTCAAAAGCTAAACATTATGGTAAAACTCAGGGACAAATCGAGGTTAATTTACAGGGTTTAGGTCCGACTATTCGCTCGGAACATCACGGTAATATTGAATTTAGGAGATTATCTTTAGAATTAGGGGGAAAGATAGTTAATGAGTTAGAAGCAGGGTTAAAAATGAGACGTTTAACTGTGCGGGAATGTGCGAGAATACAGACTTTTCCCGATGATTTTCAATTTGTGCGTCAACAAAATAAGGGAGATGGAAAATATTCACTTTCGGCTACGGATGGTTACAAATTAATTGGTAATGCTGTCCCACCTTTGCTTGTTTACCATATTGCTAGACACCTAGAACATCAATGGGATTATTTGTTTGAAGATATTTATTCAGTCAGCCAAAATTTATGTGTAGCATTGCCTTAATAATTGGGTGCATCTCATTTTTATAAATCTACTAAGTTGGGGTTTTTAAAGGGAACCTCTCTTTGAAAATTGGGCGTTACTTTCGATTTTATGACTCAATCCAAGCGTTTGGGGGGTAGAACCCCCAAACCCCTCGCGCATTTGCTTTTCGGTGAGATGCTTACACGCAGTTGTTAATATACTTGTACCAATTTAAGATTCACCAATAATTGCCGATTGTCGCTATTTCTGCAAATGTGAGATGCAACCTTAATAATTTCTGCTAATAATGTTTCTATACTTGCCATGGTTTACTAATCCTAAATTGAGAAAACAAATTATAATCTTTTTAGATGAACGTAGGTTGGGTTGAAGTATGAAACCCAACGCCCGCATGGGTTACGCTACCGCTAACCCATCCTACAAATAATTGTGCCTCCCTACTTAATTGGGCATCAACTCCTCAAAATCACAACTTGACACCTCACCCTTAAGATAACTGGTTCATCTGAGTTCGGAATCAGGGAAAACTGCAAAATTTCCCTAACCCGAACTAACCTTAATTACAAAACCTTATGGGTGTGAGAATGTTGTTTGACGTTATCCTCCGTCTGTACCACATGAACAGCATTCAAGATGCGTTTTTTCTCTAGAGAAAAGTTTAAATCGTCTTTTTGGCTGCCCAAGGGGATTAACCCTTGCAGGTGGGGTTGATTTTTATAGGTGCGAGTGGCCGCAATCGCCCTTTCGACAAAATTCTCGCATAATTGGGTATTATCGGGAAAATTACTAGGTATTTGAGGATTATCGTCCTGAAAAACCTCTCCTAAACTCATGGCGCGGGCAAATTCGTAGGAAGTGGGAATTCCTTTGACAATTGCCTCTAGGGCTGCCGAGGGAATCGGTTCTAACACCGCCACTTTTTCTAATTCTCCCTCCTGTTTGAGAAAACAAATCGCTAAACCGAATACACAATAATCATCTTTTGTCAAGTCAGAAATGTTTAAGAATTGTGTCGCTGTGGCCATTATTTTGATCCTGAGTCGCTCTTTCTTTAATCTTGCGGGCGATAAGCGATCGAATCAAGGTTTTTATTAAGAGATATGAAGGAGAAAAATTTAGCTGGGTTGGGCGGCGCTAACCCACCCCAATACGGAAAAAACTGAGAACTGTTAGACTAGAAACCAGCAGATTAACTGATAAACCAGCTTTATGTCACCCACTCTACTCATCTCCAAAGAACTCCCCACCCTGAAATATAATCCTAGTCTGGAGCGCTTTGATAGCTCTTGGGCGGCTCCTTTGTCCACTCTTCTGGGACTGGGACGGGCTGCCGGGGCGACTTTTATCGAATTTTTCCTAGAAAGAGTCAACTATATCAGTTGTTTAGCCGAAGATGACAGCATCACCAGTCTCTCACCGAAACTATCTACAGGTGCAGGAATCCGCCTTTTTCGCGGGAAAGCTGATTGTTATGTCAGTACCAACGATTTAAGCTTCCAAGGCTTAAAAAATGCCCTAGAAAAAGGTTTATCGATTCTCGGTTTAAACCTACCCAGTCCTAACGCGTATATTCCCGAAATCAATCTGGAAATGTTCCGGGATTATGCCACGGTCAAAAACAAAGATATTTGGCTGAATAATTGCAGTTATTTGGGAGAAATGGGTGATATTCTCCTAACTGCTAACGTTCAACTCAATCAGAAAGCCTCTCACGTCCAATCTCGTCGCGCCGCTTATTTTCGCGATTGGCAAGAAATTTTAGTTGCCGCTAGTGATGGCACTTTTGCCCGGGATATTCGCCTCACCCAATCGGTGGGCTATAATCTCCTCTGTGCCGATGGGACTAATCGTTCTAGCATTGGTAAACGGGTGGGTAGTACCAGTAATCCCGATTTTCTGCGGACGTGGAATGCCGAGGAATCGGCGGCAGAAGTGGCCGAATCGGCGGGTAAAATGCTTTACGCTGACTATGTAGAATCCGGCAGTTATCCCATCGTCATGGCCAATGAATTTGGCGGCGTTATCTTCCACGAAGCCTGCGGTCATTTGCTAGAAACTACGCAAATCGAGCAAAAAACCACACCCTTTCTCGATAAAAAAGGCGAAAAAATCGCCCACGACAACCTGACGGCGTGGGACGAAGGATTATCCGATAAAGCTTTCGGTACTATCGATATGGACGATGAGGGAATGCCGGCCCAGCGTACTCTCCTAATTGAAAATGGTATCCTAAAAAACTTCATTGCCGATCGCACCGGTTCAATTAAAACCGGCCATCCGCGCACGGGTAGCGGTCGCCGTCAAAACTACACCTATGCCGCCGCTAGTCGGATGCGGAATACCTACATCGCTCCCGGGGAATATACCCTCGATAATCTCTTTAATTCCATCGATAAAGGCATTTATTGCAAAAAAATGGGCGGTGGTAGTGTGGGGGCGACCGGGGAATTTAATTTCGCCGTCGAGGAGGCCTATCTTATCGAAAATGGCAACCTGACTAAACCCCTGAAAGGCGCGACTTTAATCGGTTCAGCTAAGGAGATTATGAATAAAATCTCTATGTGTTCCCAAGATTTAGGTCTAGCGGCGGGTTTTTGCGGTTCCGTTAGTGGTAGCGTTTATGTCACCGTTGGTCAACCCCATTTAAAAGTCGATTCTATTACCGTTGGCGGTCGTTAATCATGACTTTAGTGATTCTCTACTACTTCCTAATTGCCATCATGATAGTGGGAATAATTGGCGAACTGCTGCCCGCTATCCCCGGCATGAGTTTGATTTTAATCGCCATGCTGGTGTGGGGTTTTGTCACCAAATTTGCGGGGATGGGGGTCGCTTTAACCGTGGCCTTTGTTGTCCTTCTCCTCAGTCTGGGGGTGGAATTCCTCGCTAGTTATCTCGGCGCCCAAAAAGTTGGGGCGAGCAATTGGAGTCAAATCGGTCTAGTAGTGGGTTTATTAGCGGGAATATTCGGGCTTTTACCCGCTTTACCCATTGGCGGACCGATTATCGGCTTATTTGTCGGTCCTGTGGTGGGGGCTTTTTTGGGAGAATACGCCTATCGTCGCGATTTGGAATTAACTCCCCGTTTGCAACAATCCCTAAAAGTCTGTGTCGGTATCGTCGTCGGCACGGTTATCGGTCACGTTGCCAAAGCTATGCTGGCCACGGCCGCCGTTATCGTCTTTATTGTCACCACTTGGCCCAATCTCTCTTCAGTTATCAGTTAGAAGATGTTGAATGTTGGGATTTTATTTGAAATTTCCCCATTCCCCCATTCCCCCACTTCCCTATCACTATCCTCCAACACCAAAAAAAATCTATGCCAAAAGTTGAAGATATCGCCCAAATCGCTAATTCTAGCGCCCAAGCTTTAGGAATTGCTAAATACGACATCTATGGTTCCTCGGTCGATGAAACCGATGTGGATGTGTTTCAAGGGGAACCCAAACAGGTACAAGCTTCCAATCGTTCCAGCGTTATCGTTCGCGTCTGGAATCGGGATAATCAAGTCGGTGTCACCTCGACCACCGATGTGGACCCGGTGGGACTGCAATTAGCCCTGAAAACCGCCCAAGAAGCCAGCTTTTTTGGTGTTAAGGAAAATGTCCCCGATTTTAGTCCTGCCGCCACCGCACCTACCACAGAAGTGGCCAGCGAAATGTATAATCAAGCAGCTGTATCCACTCTCGTCGATAAGTTATTAGCCGCCGAAAAATCCCTACTAGCGGCCCATCCGGCTATTGCCAGTGTTCCCTATAACGGTTTGGGACAACAGCAGGTCAGACGTTTTTATCTCAATAGCGACGGGGCAATGCGTCAGGAAGCGCGTAGTTATGCCAGTGTGTATTTATACACCAAAACCGAACAGGAAGGCAAAAAACCCCGCAGCGCTGGTGCTTTTCGGGTGAGTCCGGGACTGGAAAAATTAGATATCGATGGTTGCATCGAGGAAGCGATTACCAAAACTGTTAGCCATCTAGACTATCAACCGATTACCACGGGTAAATATTTAGTGGTTTTTGCCCCCCGGGCCTTTTTGAGTCTCATAGGAGCATTTTCTAATCTGTTTAATGCCCAAAATGTCCTTGATAAACAGAGTCTTTCTACTCCTGAATCTTTGGGAACACAAATCGCTGCTACTGCCTTAAATTTGTGCGATGATTCCCTCCATCCGGCTAATGTTGCCGCAGAAACTTTTGATAGTGAAGGCACTCCCACCCGTCGTGTGGAATTAATTAAAGAGGGGATTTTGAGTAATTTTCTCCATAGCACGATTACCGCTAAACGGATGAATACAGAACCGACTGGCAACGGTAACATTGGGTCAAAAGTAACAGTTAGTCCCCATTTTTATCACGTTTTTGCTAGTGCTAATCAACCAAAAAGCTATTCTTTGGAAACAGCAGAAAATGTGGTTTTAATTGATAGTTTACAGGCACTTCATGCGGGAGTTAATTCTCTACAAGGTTCCTTCTCTTTGCCGTTTGACGGTTGGTTAGTGAACAAAAATGAGCGCATTAGCATCGATTCCGCTACCGTAGCTGGGGATATTTTAACACTGCTGAAATCGATTGTTTATCTGGAACCGGAAGCAGTTATTACTCCCAGTGGTGTTTGTCCCTACGTTTGGGTAGAGGGTTTATCAATCACAGGAGAAGCTTAACACTATACCAGACCAAAAATAGGGGGTATTAACAAGGGTAATACCCCCGCAAGATGGATGCTAATTTTATAGTCGTGGGTAAGCTGTTGACTATGCAAATTACAATAAATCTGGTTATTAAAAACTGATTAGGGTTTGCGGCAAAAAGTACGGGCGAAGCATTCGGATAGAAAATCTACGGTTTCACCATAGGTTATTGCCCGAATGCTTCGCCCCTACAGGACGCGGGCCGATGAAGACCCAAGGTTTTGAACCACGATTCTCTCAAAATCTTGCACCTGTGGGAGCAAAACAGGACACTAAAACCCTTATCTCGTTTATATTTCACATTTATTCAGCTTTAGTATTACTCCTAATTAAGAACTATTTTTCAGCCGGGGGAAACCAATTATCATCTAATGTTTGTTCGAGGGATATATGAGCGTCTGAATTGAGGGAAAAAAGCTGAGAAACTGATTTAATCGCCACTGGATAAACTTTATCATACATAGCTGCTAATTCTGGCCGTAAGCTGGGACTATCTTCTAAACGATGCTGAATTTGGGCGCGAAAATTGACTATTGCTGCCGCCCAATGATTACCTGACCGTTTTTTTTCTTCTTGCCAATAAGCCAGCTTTAAAAGCTGTTCGATAAGACGGGTTAACAGACTCATTAAAGCTCGTCTATCACTTTTCCCCATACTCTCGATTTCTTCAATTAAATTATCCCAATCCACCTGCTCAAAATTGCGCTCTCGTAACTGTTTTACCGTCTCTTTTAGCCATTGATTATAATCAGTTTCGTAGGCAGTTGACGACATAATTTAACTCTCCATAGAAAATTACTTAGTAGATTAAGAAAGGTTAATGGGTGTATCCATTGATAGATAGGGGTTTTCGGCTATTGTAGTAGATATCTATGGGGGAAATCCAGATATATTCTAGAACGCGAGGTGTGGAACCTGACGCGATTGCCCATAAAAATGCCAGGTTTTTGAACGTGGACTCGTTGAACCAAGAATCCCGAAGCGCTGGGGTGGGAGTGTCAATCGGATTCTCTCAAGAAACCCGCTTTCTGACTTGTAGTAAGATTGAGGGCATAGTATGGCAATTTCGTAGGCGATGAAGGCAGCGGCAGTTATTGAACAGTACAAAAACGGGCGACGGGATTTCCGGGGGGAATCCTTGCGGGGTGGTAACTTTCGCGGTGCGGACTTAGCGGGGGCGGATTTCAGTGGTTGTGATAAGCTAAAACGCACTTAAACCACCTAAAATAGAAATAGTAATTTTAGAAAAATCCTACTTATGCCAGCCAAAGATTTCCTAGACTTAGAAGAAAAGAAAAACTTACAAAAAGCTCTTAAAGAAGAAGAAAGAGCAGA
>NZ_JAPZSZ010000205.1:0-2108 GCF_027532095.1 Microcystis sp. LE19-195.1E | reverse complement strand
TGAAATGGGGCGAAAGTCTGTGGACTCTGTGTAAGACAGTACATGGTTTTTTAACTGTGGTATGCGACGGTGGTGGAAGCAGAAACTTAAATCGTGAGGTTTAGGAATCGCCGCACTTTTAGGGCGGCGAGGATGTCAAGCCATATATCCCTTTAATGCTCACACTGGGCGATCGTTCTCTAGAAGTGACAGCATTGCTGGACACTGGTGCCAGTGTCAATGTTCTACCCTACGAGATTGGACTACAGCTAGGAGCAGTCTGGGAAAATCAAACAGTATCCATTCCCTTGAGCGGAAACTTGGCTCAAAGCAATTCACGAGGTTTGGTTGTATCTGGTGCAATTGCACAATTCCCTTCTGTTCTGCTTGGATTCGCTTGGACTAAGATGAGAGATATACCTGTAATTCTTGGACACATGAACTTCTTTGCAGAGTTCAATGTGTGTTTTTATCGACACGAGTTGGCTTTTGAGGTTTGCCCGAAAGACGGATGAAGTTGATAGCCGCCGCTCATCTTAGCCGTTACAATGCTTGAAGATAATCGGCTTTGCAGCAATCCAGATATGAATGCTAATTGTGCAAAGTATCCACAAGTTAACTTGGTTCGGAGTTTGAAGAATTGCTCAGAAGACAATTCATAATTAAAATCAGCCAAGCCGAATCATCTAAGGACTAATATGAATTTGACTGAGAATATAACGCAAGCGATCATAATCATCTTTAAGTAAAACACTTAACTGTCTGCCCACATTCACTAACCATTGTCGATCGGCTTGACGCAATTGATACATCTGACGGATAGAAGCAGCTGCCAAAGCTTCCACGGGAGTATTTTTGACCTGTAATAAAATTCGTAAAAAGTCTAATTGTTCACTAAAATAAACCACTTCTAACGACTCACATTGATAAACCGCCTGATGAATTTGTGGGGGTCGGGGAGGAATATATTGATAGATATAACCTCGCCCGGAACCATTGCCATTAAATTGTCCTGGCAGGGTTTCAAAACCGACAATAGTTGCCCGAAATTCCGTTTTTAACATAGCGAAAATCTGCGGCTGTTGTTCCCGCAATTCAGCCAAAGACAACCCCAAAGCTCTAGCGCGATGTACCGAATCGATGGGGGCAGTGGTGGCAAAGGTGACAATCCCAAAAATCTTATTACCCGTTTCTTCATCGTAGGCTTTTACCCAACTACCAAAAGCAGGCATAAAAGGAAAGTTTAACTCCTCTGGTTCCAAACATTGCGCCAAAAACTCGGTCGTCGTCGTCTCGATAACTTCGGCGATATGATCGGGATGGCGGTTATCCGTGGCCAATTGCGGTAAGGGTGGACGCATGGTTATTTTTTGCCTTTAGCTGGGGCAATAATTACTTCTTCCAATTCCGAGAGATTAAAGGTAACTAACTTATCCCAGTTGCCCCCCTCAAAAAGAACGGCCACTTTCCCATCGCTTAAACGCTGGGCTAAACCTTCAAATTTATAGTAGGTATCATCGGGATTGGTGACTCGAACGGTACTACCTGGCAAAATCATAGGATTGACGACGAAATTATAATTAACTGTCTTTTAGCTTATCAAAAATTAGTTATCGCTCGTCGGTCGTCGGCCGGCAATAAGAGGTATGAGGGGATTTGGCATCATCCCCGGACGAAAGGCTGTTGGTAAGTAGTCGTGCAAAATTAATTTCCTAGTCGAGACAGGAGACTCCGAGACAGGAGACTCCGAGACGGGAGACTCCGAGACGGGAGACGGGAGACAGCTATTAGGGATCGGATTTGAGTTTTCAGTTCACTGTTTCCTCACACCAGAAGTCTGACGGAGTAGTGGCTTAGATGTGTAATTAGGGCTTGCTGAATAATGGTAAAACCCTTTTAAAATAAGGCTTTTGACCTGTTAAAGTCCGATGTTCATGCTGCGAAAATAGGATTGGGACTTTCAAAAACCTTGCATTATCCTTCTTGTGGTACATCGCTTGGTACAAAAAACAAGGGCAACAAAGCCTGAAACGACTGGCTACTGACTCCTGACTCCTGACTCCTACCCCCAGGAAAAACTTTTTCAGCAGACCCTAGGTATTAGCAGTAGGACACAACATTGACACTCC
>NZ_JAPZSZ010000234.1:0-20638 GCF_027532095.1 Microcystis sp. LE19-195.1E | reverse complement strand
GTTTTATCACTCAATCCAAGCTTTTGGGGGGTTCTACCCCCCAAACCCCCCGTTGGGGGCGTGGCGCCGCCCCCAAACCCCCCGCGCATTAGGTTAACTGTGAGATGCTTACACGCGATTGTTCATATTTTTGTACTAATTAAAGAGTCACTGATAATTCTAAATGCGGTTATTAAAGACTGATTATTTATCCCCCCTTTTGCCTTTTGCATGAGTGCCTTTTGCCTATCTTCATAAGTAGCCTATACTCAAGGGATTTAGTATGATGAGTTTTTTACTCAAAAAACAGTATCTTTTTCGCCATCAAAGCAGTAATTAGCTATTCAACTAGGTCAAGATCAATTACAATGGTTAAAAGCTCAAGGAAAGGGATATGAAACAGGAATTAACCATATCTTGCGGGAAGTGATGGCACGCCAGCACCAGTGAAAAACATCGAAATAAAAATTGTCAGATCCCCCCGCCTATCGGCACCCCCCTTATCAAGGGTAGATCCCCCCGCCTATCGGCACCCCCCTTATCAAGGGGGGCAGGGGGGATCAGAGTCCAAAATCTATCTTCTCTTTGATTATAACTACTTAATTTACCTCCTCTAAGCCCATGTCTAGATTATTAATCAGCCAGTATCAGGCGGAAGTTGAGAAGATTGTCCAATATGGCGGCAGTCGCAAGGAAACTTCGATTAGAGTCGCTTTTCAGAATTTGTTAAATGACTATTGCAAGGCGCGGGATTTTTTGTTAATTCCGGAGTTGGATTATCGCACTAAGTCGGGAAAAGTTGTCTATCCTGACGGGACGGTAAAGGATGCTTTACGGTTAGATTGGGGATATTGGGAAAGTAAGGATCAATACGATAATTTAGACGAAGAAATTGAGAAAAAGTTAGCGAAAGGCTACCCTAATGACAATATTTTATTTGAAGATTCCCAGACGGCGGTTTTAATTCAAGGAGGAGAGGAAAGACTGCGCGTCTCGATGCGCGATGATGAGGCTTTGGATGGGATTATTAATGCTTTTATTAATTATGTACGTCCGGAGGTTGAGGATTTTCGAGAGGCGATTGCTAGTTTTAAGGAAGATTTACCAACAATTTTGGAAGCGTTGCGGGGTTTAATTGCGTTGCAATCGGAGACGAATCGGAATTTTGTGACAGCGCGGGACAAATTTTTAGAGATTTGTCGCAAGTCAATCAATCCAGAAATTAGTCTGGAAGATGTGCGAGAGATGATTATTCAGCACATCCTGACAGAGGATATTTTTATCAATATTTTTAATGAGTCTCAGTTTCACCGGGAAAATAATATCGCTAGGGAATTACAGGGAGTGATTGAAACTTTCTTTACTGGTAATACCAAGCGCAATACTTTAGGGACAATTGAACGTTATTATGCGGTAATTCGGCGGACAGCGGCGAATATTTATAACCACCACGAGAAGCAGAAGTTTCTCAAGGCGATTTATGAGAATTTTTATAAAGCATACAATCCGAAAGCGGCGGACCGGTTGGGAATTGTCTATACACCCAATGAAATTGTCCGTTTTATGATTGAAAGTGTCGATTATTTAGTCCACAAGCATTTTGGTAAGTTGTTGGCGGATCCAGGAGTAGAAATTTTAGATCCGGCGACGGGGACAGGAACTTTTGTAACGGAGTTGATTGAGTATTTACCGAAGGATAAGTTACGGTACAAGTATAAGCATGAGATGCACTGTAATGAGGTGGCAATTCTGCCTTATTATATCGCTAATTTGAATATTGAGTTCACCTATAAGCAGAAGATGGGTGAGTATGAGGAGTTTGAGCATATCTGTTTTGTCGATACCCTGGACCATGCTGCTTTTCATCTCAAGCAGATGGATTTATTTGCCATGTCGGTGGAGAATACCCAACGCATTCAAAATCAAAATGACCGCAATATTTCTGTAATTATTGGTAATCCTCCTTATAATGCCAAGCAGCAAAATGCTAATGACAATAATGCAAATCGTAAATACCCAGCAATAGACAAAAGAATTAAAGATACTTACATCAAAGAAGGGACAGCACAGAATCAAATTGTCGTCTATGATATGTACACTCGCTTTATTCGTTGGGCTTCTGATCGATTAAATAAAGATGGTATAATAGCGTTTATCTGTAATTCTTCCTTTTTAGATGCTCGTTCTTTTGATGGGTTTAGAAAATGTATTGAAGAAGAATTTACTTGCGCTTATTTTATAGATTTAGGTGGTAATGTCAGGAAAATATCAGGGAAAGATGGGATTTTTATCTGTGAAAAACATACAATTTTTGGTACTGCTGCAATGACTGGTATTGCTATCCTGTTTTTAGTTAAAGACAGTCAAGCAACTGGAAATAAAATTTTCTATGCTAATCCTTTTCATGTTCATGAGTTGCGAGAAGTTAAATTGTCTTATTTACAGAGTAATAAATTTAGTAATGTTTGCTTCGAGCATATCATCCCAGATAAAAAACATAATTGGCTCAATCAATCAGATAATGACTTTGATCAACTGCTACCCTTGATTGATAAGGATGTAAAAAGTGGCAAGTCTGAGAAAGCTGTGTTTAAGTTGTTTTCGTCAGGACTTAAAACTCAGCGAGATGAGTGGGTTTATGATTTTTCAAGAGATAAACTAGAAGCAAAGATGAGGTTTTTTGTGGATGTTTATCAGAGAACTTTTAAAGATGAAAATTATCAAGAACGAAATCAGATTAAGTGGGATCGAGAATTAACTAAGTATCTTTCCCAAAGAATATCAAAGGTATTTAATGATGCAAATATGTTGATAAGTTATTATCGTCCATACACAAAACAATGGCTCTATTTTGACAAGCATTTCAACGGAATGACTTATCAATGGTTTAATATTTTTAACAATGAATTTAATAATATCATAATTGGCTTAAATGTCGGTTCAGACAAATTTGCATCTCTTGTATCAAACCATATCATTGATCTTGCTTGTTTGCTAGTTAGTGGGGGTAGTACCCAATGTCTCCCCCTCTACCGCTACGACAAAGAAGGAAACCGCATCGACAATATCACCGATTGGGGATTGCAACAATTCCAAAAACATTACAACGATAAAACCATCACCAAACTCCACATCTTCCACTACACTTATGCAGTCCTTCACTACCCGGAATATCGCAGTAAATATGAATTAAATCTTAAGCGAGAATTTCCCCGACTTCCCTTTTACGATAACTTCTCTCAATGGGTAGAATGGGGAAGCAAACTAATGGAATTACACATCAACTATGAAACCGTCGCACCCTACCCACTAACCCGCATTGATACTAATAATAACCTCAAACCAAAAACTAAACTAAAAGCCGACCGAGAAAAAAATTCTATCAACCTTGATGATATCACTTTCCTACAAGATATTCCCAAAATTGCCTGGGAATATAAACTCGGTAATCGTTCGGCCCTAGAATGGATTTTAGATCAATATAAGGAAAAGAAACCCAAAGATCAAACCATCGCCGAAAGATTTAATAACTATCGCTTCGACGATTATAAAGAAACAGTAATTGACTTATTACAAAGAGTCTGTACTGTCAGCGTCGAAACCATGAAAATAATAGAAGCGATGAGACATTAAAAAGATTGCTTCCGGGAAATCTTATTCTACACCCCACACCCTGCCTCCAAGAAAAACTTTTTGCCGCAAACCCTAAGTAGGGAGGCACAATTATTTGTAGGATGGGTTAGCGGTAGCGTAACATGAGCAGGCGTTGGGTTTCATGCTTCAACCCAACCTACGTTCATCTTATATTTAATTCCACCCACCCACTTACTTTCTATTCTTGTCTAAGTTGTTGTAGTTTTTCTGTCTCTTTTGCGGGTGGTTGTATAGTTTTTTTTGCGGGTTATTCCCAAGCGTTCGGCTATTCTTGCCACTGTCGCCACACTTAACACTATACCAGTTCTTTCTAGGAATAGTTTCGATAGTTGAGCAAGAGTTGCGTCATTATTTTCCTCAATTAACGTACCGAGGACGATCATTTGTTCTGGCGTGAGTTTTAAATGACGTCCACATCGATAAGTCTTCGGTCGAACATCTCCCGTGTCTCGATATTGTTTCAAAAGCTTTTGTACGAAACTTAGGGTTACGCAGAATCTTTTCGCTAATTGTCTTTGAGAGATGGGTTCGTTATAATAACAGTCGAGGATTTTCTGACGGAACTCTACTGGATAGGATTTCATTTTTAGTGCGGTTTAGCTATCGATGACATTATACTTCATATTTGTGAGAAAGAAAGAAAAATGTTATAGTGGGTTTTCTGGAGCGACTCAAGCGATCGCTAAAGATGTTATTATCTAGGGTCTGCTGAATAAATCTAAAAACCTTATCCAACAAGGTTTTTAGACTTTTTTTCCCTCAAAAAGTGCCGACCCTTGGAGTGATTGGGGGGAAAATTCAGGGACTTTTTCCCTGAAAATTAGGTAGTTGACCACCTGAAAATCGGTAAAACCCTACACCCCACACCCCAACCCCCAACCCCCAACCCCCAACCCCCAACCCCCACCGAAAAACTTTTTCAGCAGACCCCTATCTAGGACAGTCAGCTGAAAATTCCCGCAACCTTCCTAGCCACCGATGAGAGCGATCGCTAAAGATGATATTCTTTATATTCACCATGAGGATGTGCCGGTTTACAAAAAAGGCGGTTCAGTGGTGAGAAATAGTTATTTTTGGGCGCTAAAATCGATCGCCTGTGGAGCGCGTCGGGGACAGGATTGGGAGTTCGATGCGGAGGTGTGGGTGGCGCTGGTGCGGATGTTGCTCTGTTTTGCCAATTCTGGCTATTTGGGGGATGGTGAGACAATTTTAGAGTTTACTGTCGATTGTCCCATTCCCGAACCTTTGCGGGGGATATCTACTTACTTATAGCCTCGCTGAGATAGTTAGCGGTGGATTCCACCAGGGGAATAGTATTTTCGTATAACATTCGCGTCGGTCCGATAATGCCAACACTACCGACGGGAGTATCTCCCTGTTTATAAAAAGCGGAGATAAGAGTACAAGGGCGCATGGATTCCAGAGGATTTTCGGAACCAATAGTGATTTTGACTTTTTTAGCTGATTTTTCTGGTTCTGGTCTTTGTAAAATCAGGGGTAAAAGGCGATCCTGTTCTGCTTCCAATAGATGCAGTAACATTTGTACTTGTTGCCATTGGGCGAATTCTGGCTGTCGAATGACTTCAGCGACACCATGGACGATAATCTCCGGGGTGGCAGTGGATTGGAGACTAGCGCCGATTTCTTGGCTTAATTGTTGGAGAAAATGGGTATAACGGGTAAATTCTCGCTCGATTTGCTGCCAATCGAGGTTAATTAAATCTGCCAAGCAATAACCTTTTAATTTTTCCCCGAGAAAATTAGAGAGGATTTGTAATTCTTCTGCTAATCCATCCTTCTTGTCCGTTGCCATAGACTCAGGAATTTCTATCATAACCGAGCGTGTTTGTAAACTATCTGTAACAATAATTAACATTATCTGCTTGGCTGAGACAGGGATTAATTGCAGATGACGCAGGGTATTGGTGAGGGTGTGGGGAAGAGTAACGATAGCGATATAACCGCTTAAACCGGCTAAAAGTTGGGTGGCCCGTTGCAGCAGACTTTCGAGACTCCAAGCGGGAGATTTAGCATTTTGATGCAGATAATAGCCGATTTTTTCGCCGATACGGTCATCGGGAGTCATCAACTCATCGACGTAGAGACGATAACCCCAATCGGAGGGAATGCGTCCGGAGGAAGTGTGGGGTTGATAGAGTAAACCTTCTTTTTCCAGTTTACCCAGAGCATTGCGAATCGTGGCGGAACTAACAGTAAACTTGTACTCATCGAGTAGAGTTTTCGAGCCAACCGGTTCGGCCGTGGCGATATAATGTTGGATTGTCGCCTTTAAGATATGTTGATAGCGATCGCTGAGATGGGTTCTAGCGGACATAGGGGAATAATCTTAAGATAAAGATTTATAACATTTTTTTAGACAGTATAACGCTTAATCAGTTATCAGTTATCAGTAATCCATGGTGAGAAAGGGGATAGTTTGCCTCTCTCTTTTCCCGATGGTGGCCATGAAAATTAGTAACGGGGAATATTAGGGTCGACGAGGAGGGAATAAGCATCGATGCCACCGTTAATATTCTTAACATTAGTAAAACCCTGACTTTGTAGCCATTGGCACATTTGCAGGGATCTCATGCCATGGTGACAGATAACGAGGGTTTCTGCTTGGGGGTTGAATTGGCTGGCAATAGTGGGCGACCATTCTTGGTATTGACTCAAGGGTAAAATGGTAAAATTGGCTACAGATGCCATGGCAACTTCCTCTGGTTCGCGCACATCAATAAGTTGTAAATTAGGATCATGATCGGCTAAACGGAGAGCGAGTTCATGGACGCTAATTTCGGTAATGCTCATAGATTTGGTTTTAAGAATCGGTTATCTTTCCTTTAGAGTAGCAAATCGGGGGACCCTGAGCGGTTAGGGACTTGCGTAGGAATAATATCCCAGCCAAGTGGGGGGATTTGGTCAGTGCCAGAGCGGGGGGGGGTGATATGATGGGGAAAGGGCAGGTATTGAAGAGATTGATGCTTTTTAGTACGCCGATTAATCGACCAGCTGAATTTTGATGAATATTGAACAAGCCGTTATCGAAAACTTGCGAAAACTTCCTTTAGAAAAACAACAAGAAGTCTTAAACTTCAGCCAATTTCTAACTCAGATAACTTCGCCAAAAATTGAAGAGATGACCTCCCAAGAAAAAGCAGAAGATTGGCTAAAATTTCTGGAAAGTCAACCCAAGGATACCCCCGGATTACCCGATGAAGCATTAGGGCGTGAAACTATCTATGACTAATGGCTAAATATCTATTTGATACTAATATTTTACTGAGGCTGAGTGACCGAATTTCCGCTAATTATGCCTTGTACTGCATTCTCCCCATCTCCCCATCTCCCCACTTCCCCACTTCCCCACTTCCCCACTCCCTAGCTTATGATTCCCCTACAATTAACCCTAAAAAATTTTCTCAGTTATCGCGAGGCAGTGCTAGATTTTCGCGGATTACATACTGCCTGTATTTGTGGTGCCAATGGTGCGGGAAAATCCTCTTTACTCGAAGCAATTACTTGGGCAATTTGGGGAGAAAGTCGCGTCTCGATTGGTGATGATGTGATTCATGCGGGCAGCGATTATGCGCGGGTAGATTTCGAGTTTAGTTATGGGGGAGAAATCTATAAAATTATCCGTAGTCGTCACCGGGGAGGGAAAGCTTCTGGTTTAGATTTTCAGGTGATTAATGATCAGAGTTTTCGTCCTTTATCGGGTAAAAGTATTAAAGATACTCAAGCACAGATTAATACTTATCTGAAAATAGACCATAAAACTTTCATTAATTCTGCTTATTTACGACAGGGACAAGCGGACGAGTTTATGAAACAGCCTCCCAGTGGTCGTAAACAGATTTTAGCAGAATTATTACAACTCGATCGCTATGAAATTTTAGCAAATAAAGCCAAGGATATATCGAAACAATTTGATGGACAGTCCCTCCAGATCGAGCAGCAAGTAGAAACTATCAAACTCCGTCTTCAGGAGAAAAATTCTTATCAAGAACACCTGCAAGAGTTAAGCAGCCAAATTAACCAAATTAATCAAGAACAAGAGGTAAATAATCGGCGTTTACAGCAACTACAGGGGGAAGAAAATCAGCGTCAGAATTGGGAAAAACAGCTGCAGTGGCAAAGAGAACAGGAGCGAGCTTTATTAGCAGAAATCGAGAGATTAGACCGGGAAAAAGTTAGTCTAGACAATCAATTAAATCAAATAAGGACTATTCTTCATCGCAAAAATGACATTATTACTGCACACGAGCGCCTAATCAATTTAGACAAGAAAGAGGCCAGTTTGTCAAGTCAATTGCAAGCTTGGCAACAGGCCCAGTATGATAAACAACAATTAGAACAGAAATTACAGCAAAAAATTAACGAATTTACCCTTCCCATCCAACAAACGAGCGCTCGTTTAGAAGAATTGGGAAGACAGGAACAAGAAACTCAAAAAATTATCGAGCAAGCGGGGGATATTCAAGCAGGATTAGAGAAATTAAATTATCATCGTCAACGTCTTCAGGAATTGGATAGATTAGCTTTAAAATATGCTCCTTTAAATAGCCGAAAAGCTGATCTAAATATGCAGTTGGAACGGGAAAAAGCTAAGATCAATGCTCGTCGGGAACAACTGCAAAGAAATCGGCAACAATTAGAGACAGAAATCGCTCGTATTCCTCTACTAAGAGAGGAAGCTCTCAATTTAGCCAAACGAATTAAGGAACTAGATAAAAAACAAACCTATTGTGAACGAGTTGAAGAAAAGGAAACTCTTAAACAAGTGGATAAAAAAAGTTTATTGGAGCAACAGAAAAGATATGAAGAACAACTTTTAGAGTTAACTGATAAATTGGAAAAATTAAATATTCCCGATTCGGTTTGTCCTTTGTGTGAACAGAATTTAGACAGTCATCACCGTCATCAAGTAATCAGGAAAACCCATCAACATCAAGAACACATTCAAGAGCAAATCTGGTCCCTACAGGAACGGATGGCAGACTGCGATCGAGATTTAAAACGTTTAGGGGAGGAATTAGCCCAAATTAAACAAGAATTGCCAGCAAGATCGAATCTACAACAAAAATATGTGCAGTTGGAAGTCAAGTTAGAAACTATTGAAGAAAAGGAAATAGAACTAGAGAAAACCGAGGAGATACTTGTCGAGTTAGAAGCACTTTTAAGCAGTGGCAATTATGCCCTAGAATTACAGCAAGAATTACAAATTGTCAATCAAGAAATCGCCTTTTTAAACTATGATGAACAAAGTCATGCTTTAGTCAGAGGAGAAGAAAAAAGATGGCGTTGGGCAGAAATTCAAGAATCAGAACTTAAGCAAGCAAACCGTCGTTTAGCTAATATAAAGGCCGAGAAACCTAATTTAATTAATCAATTAGCTAGACTAGAACAAGAGAAGCAAGAACTAGGTCAAAACTCCCCACTTAAACAGGAAGTTGAACGCTTAGAAAAGTTTCTTAAAAACTTAAATTATGATCGCAGTGAACATCAGAATATTCAAAATCTGATCCGACAATTACAGGGGGTAAGATTACAGTATCAAGACTGGCAACAAGCAGAAAAAAATTATCCGGAAATAGCCGCTAAAATCGCTGACATTGAGCAAAGATTACAGCTGCGAAATCAGGATCGCCAGAAGCTGAATCAGGAGTTAGCAAATATTAGTCAAAAGATTGGTACTTTGACTGACTATCGCCAAGAAATAGCCGCATTATCGACTAATATTCAACAGCGAAGACAGATAATTGATGGATTGCTCTCCCAAAAAGGTCGGGTTGAGGAGAAGTTACATCAACTGGAAACTTTAGGTAAACAACTGACAGAAAAAGAGGGCGATTTAGCTAAAGTTAAAAAACAATATACAGTTTATAAAGAGTTAGCCATAGCTTTCGGTAAAAATGGTTTACAAACTCTGATGATTGAGAATGTTTTACCTGAGTTAGAAGCCCAAACTAATCATATCTTAGCTCGCTTAACTGGTAATCAATTTCATGTGCAGTTTTTAACCCAAAAAAGCGGTAAAGGTACGAAGAAACAGCGACAAAAGTTAATCGATACGTTAGATATTATTATTGGCGATACCAGGGGTTCTCGTCCCTACGAAACCTATTCAGGAGGGGAAGCTTTTCGGATTAATTTCTCGATTCGATTAGCTTTAGCGAGATTATTGGCACAAAGAGCCGGAACAGCCCTACAAATGCTCATTGTTGACGAAGGATTCGGAACTCAGGATGCGGAAGGATGCGATCGCTTAATTGCGGCAATTAATGCTATATCCGCTGATTTTGCCTGTATTTTGACTGTAACTCATATGCCCCAATTTAAAGAAGCTTTTCAACATCGCATCGAAGTCCGCAAAACCGAACAGGGTTCTCAATTAATGTTATTATCCTAGGAAAAATATTGATGTAAAGATGGAAAAGATTACGATCACAGTCAAACTATTTGCTATTTATCAAGAAGTCTATCAAACTTCACAATTAAACCTCGAATTTCCTGCCCACACTTCCGTTACAGAAGTGTTACACTATATTATAGCCCCCTATCCTCAATTAGAAAGATGGCGCGATGTTACTCGTTTTGGAGTTAATCTTCAGTTTGTTTCGGGAGAGAAAATCCTTGAAAATGGCGATGAGATAGTTTTAATTCCCCCCGTTAGTGGTGGCTAAATGGGGTTTGCTGAAAAAGTACGGGCGAAGCATTCGGATAGAAAATCTCCAGTTTCACCGATAGGTTATGCCCAAATGCTTCGCCCCTACAGGACGCAGGCCGATGAAGACGCAAGGTTTTGAAGGACGATTCTCTCAAAATCTGGCACCTGTTTCAAGAGAAGAGCCACAAAACCCTTACCTTGCCTACATTTCACATTTATTCAGCCAACCCTAAATAAACCATTTAATTGATTATTACTCATTCTTAATTCTCCTGTCTCGGAGTCTCCTAACGACCGGCTCCACCAACAAACTTTTTCAGCAAACCCTAGTTAATTATTTTTAGCTAGTTGACTAACAACCCATGCTCTTGAATTCTTTTCTGCCCTCACTTCATCCTCTTTAGCAGTGGCTAAAAATTCCTAGAGTTTAGTTTTGGGAACTAGGGGAAAAGTGCAGGGTAAGCGCATCTTAACAATCCTTGACAATTGTTAAGCAAAAATCGACCAAATGGGTCGAGTTCGCCCCTACAAAATCGACCCGCCTAAGGGCGGGAAAGAAAAGAAAAAAGAAAAAATAGGGAATGAGGGTAAAAGGGGAAAAAGGCAAAAGGGTTAGAGAGTTCTCCCGAATACGCAGACTACCCGAAAACCGTAATTGTTGATGCGGTTGACGCGGCGGAAGTAGTAGTCGTAGCGAATCGCGGAACGGCAGTAATTAGGATTGTAGCCCCAGGAACCGCCCCGCAGAGGAGAACGATTATCATTACCATTTTCTATCCAGACACTGCCATCCGTCGGCGCACCGTCATAGTTATCGTGCCAAGTATCGGCGCACCACTCCCGGACATTGCCGTGCATATCGTACAGTCCAAAGGCGTTTGGGGGAAATTGTCCCACGGGAGTTGTTTCGTTTCGATATTCTCCGTTCGGTTCATCGGCGTAGGTATTACTGGCATTGTAGTTAGCCAATTCCCCCGTAATGGTTTCCCCAAAGTAAAACGGGGTGGTGGTTCCAGCACGACAGGCGTACTCCCATTCCGCTTCACTCGGTAGTCGGTATTCCCCTCCCGTTAGTTTAGATAATCTCGCGCAGAACTCGATCGCATCGTACCAGTTGACTTGTTCCACGGGACGGCGATCGCTATCGGGACGGTCTTTAAAATAGGCTGGCTTGAAATCAAGGTCTTGTTTAACTTTTAAATCCGTGCGAGAGGCGATCGCTTTCCACTGGGCCTGGGTGATGGGGTATTTACCCATAAAGAAGGGTGGGACAGTTACTTCATGTTGTGGTCTTTCCCTTCTAAATCCTTCCCAATTAAATTTTTTAACCAGTCTTTCGATTTCCTCATCTTCTGTTCCCATCAGGAAAGTTCCCCCCGGAATGGCGACCATTTCTAAGGTGATGCCTTTGCCCAGATCTTCCCTGAAATATTGGGACTGTTTCGACTCTTTTCTAATTTGCTCACCCTTCGCATTTACTCCCACCACCTCAAAGTTAAATACTGATAACAGTTGTTTTGGCTCTTCCGGTTCAAGCTTGAACTGATAGCCAATTGCTCTTTCTAGTTGCTCAAATCCGTCTTCTTCCCAATAATCAAGCCGGTGAATATCTCGCAGATTCAAGCTAACTTCTGCACTTCGCAGATCAGGAATTTCGCATTCTTCTAACCTCATGGGAATAAAAAAAATTGTCCCCGGTAGCATCTCTCCCAAGGTATCAAGTGCAATCCTCAACTCCCGTTGGATATATCCCTGTTTATTAGCCGATTTCCCTGACAGACAGGCCAGAAAAATCTGACTAGCTTTAATCGCTTTCGGAATTTCATCTCGCCAAATTTGCCCCGGAATCAGGTCTTTTTTATCCAACCAAGGTTTATATCCCGCTTGCTTAAGGCGGTCATACAGTGCCAAAACTGCTGGTTTGTCCTCACTGGCATGGGCCAAGAAAATTTGGATCTCTGACTTTTTCATAACTTTTTCTTATGACCACAAGTAGGGGAGAGCCAGATTAACTGGCATAAAATCTCTAAATAAACCATTTAATTGATTATTACTCATTCTTAATTCTCCTGTCTCCTGTCTCGGAGTCTCCTGACTACTGCCTACTGTCTCCTGACTACTGCCTACTGAATCCTCACCAACCACGACAATTTGGGATTTTTACAGCAAGTCCACTTTCTCACTTTCCCCACCCGTGACCTTTTTCCGTTAGATTATAAATGGATACAAAACTTAACATTTTATCCAGAATCTACCGAGAGGGCAGACCGTGCGGCCAGATACCCTAGAAAATAACCAGCATTCAGCCGATAATTCGCTAGTTCCCGAAGTTATCGCATTTAAACCCGAAATTGAGCCAGAGGAACCCGAATACTCGCCAAAACCGACAAAAACCAACTCTTGGCTATCGGGAGGAAAGGGTTTATTTATCGGTGTGGGATTGGGGGTTTTATTGACCCTGGGGGCGACTCGTTTCGCTAATCGACCCCAAACAGCCCAAAACCCCAATACTCAGCCCGTAGCGGCAAAAAATGAGGCACCAGCACAAACAGTAACCACCACTAGGGTAGAATCTACTCCCGTGGCCCGCACCCTGAAAGCGACTGGAAGCGTGGCAGCCGATGAATTAATCCCGATTCTGTCCCAAGCGACGGGACTACAAATCAAAGAAATCTTTGTCGATGAGGGTGATATCGTTAGCCAAGGTCAAATTTTGGCTCGTCTCGATGATACCGTCCTACAAGCGCAATTAACCCAAGCACAGGCTAATGTCGCCCAATCCCGATCGCGTTTGGCAGAATTGCAAGCGGGGAGCCGTAAAGAGGAGATCGCTGGAGCTAAACAAACTATTCAACGCATAAAAGCCGAAATTAGTCAAGCTCGATCGGATTGGGATTTGGCTAAAAAACGAGTCCAGAGAAACCAAAGTTTAGAAGCGGAAGGAGCGATCGCCCGGGATCGTCTCGATGAAGTCCTCAATGAAGAAAGAAAGCAAGCGGCGATCGTACAACAGACCCAATCCCGTTTAGGAGAAGCAGAGCAGCAACTGGCACAATTGCAAGCGGGCAATCGTCCCGAAGTGATCGCCCAAGCTACAGCCCAATTAGCGGAGGCTCAAAGCCGTTTAGCCATTGTTAACGCCCAATTAAACGAGACGCGCCTGATTTCTCCGGTCAGTGGCAAAATTGCCGAAAGAAATGGCCGCATCGGGGATACCACCAACGGTCAAAATGCTCTCTTTAAAATCATCGAAAATGGGCGTTTAGAGCTAAGATTGCGGGTTCCTGAGAATCAATTGCCCTTAATCCGCGTCGGAGCGCCCGTTACTATCACTTCCGATGCTAATACCAGTCTGAAACTATCGGGACAGGTGCGCGAAATTAATCCCATCGTCGATGAGGCATCCCGTCAAGCAACGGTTAAAGTCGATTTAACCGACAATACAGGATTAAAACCGGGGATGTTTTTACGAGGTGCGATCGTGACGAATACTAGCAATAGTTTAACCGTCCCCATGACCGCGGTTTTACCCCAAAAAGATAATCAAGCTCTAGTTTATTTAGTTCAACCTGATAACACCGTTACCGCCAAAACTGTGCAATTAGGTCAAATTATGCCGAATAATCGCGTGGAAATTCTCACCGGTTTACAAGCGGGCGATCGCATTGTGGTCAAAGGGGCAGCCTATCTCGGTGATGGCGACAAAATTACAGCAATCAGCGATCAGTAATCAGTAATCAGTAAACAGTTATCAGTAATCAGTAATCAGTGATCAGTGATCGGTAGCGGGGCAAACAGATGGAGAGTAAAGTTTATGATAAAGCTTATAAATTTGCCCTTAGGATTGTTAAAGGCTATAAATATTTGTGTGAGACTAAACAAGAATATGTTTTGTCAAAACAGCTATTAAGGAGTGGCACTTCAATCGGGGCTAACATTGCCGAGGCTAATGGAGCTATTTCTCAAGCTGATTTTCGAGCTAAAATGTCAATAGCTTATAAGGAATGTCTAGAAACAAAGTATTGGCTGTCTCTATTGAAAGACACGAATTACATAGAGGAAAGAGCCTTTCAAAGTATCAATGATGATGCGGAGGAAATTGGTAAAATGCTTTGGGCTATTCTAAAAACCTGCCAAGAAAATACCAAAAACCAAAAACCAAAAACCAAAAACTGATAACTGATAACTTACCCACTGATAACTGATAACTGATAACTGATAACTGAAATTATGGCTTTTAATATTTCTAATTGGTCTATCAAAAATCCCATTCCGACGATCCTGATCTCCCTGGTTATGGCCTTAATGGGATACATTGCCTTTCTAGGATTAGGGATCGATCGCTCTCCTAATATTGACATTCCGGCCGTGATTATCACCGTTAATCAACCGGGTGCAGGTCCAGAGGAATTGGAAACCCAAGTCACCAAAAAAGTCGAGGATGCGGTGGCTGCTTTGGGTAATATCGATCAAATTACTTCTACCATCAACGAAGGCAGCAGCACCACCACCGTTAACTTTATCCTTGGCACTAACAGCGATCGCGCTACCAATGATGTGCGGAATGCCATAGCGCAAATTCGCCAGGATTTACCCCAAGATACTAATGATCCAATTGTCCAACGTTTAGAATTTGCCGGGGGTGCGGTGATGAACTATACCATCTCCTCCCCGAAAAGATCGATCGCCGAATTAAGTGATCTAGTCGATCGTCAAATTGGCCGCGCTTTAACGGGAGTGCCGGGGGTAGCACGAGTCAATCGCGTTGGGGGAGTCGATCGAGAAGTGCGTGTAGATTTAGATCCCGGTCGTCTGATCGCCTACGGTATCACGGCCACGGCGGTTAATGACCAAATTCGTAGTTTTAATATTAATTTACCCGGAGGGCGCTCGGAAATCGGTGGCAGTGAACAAACTGTCCGCACCCTCGGCAGCGCTGAAACGATCGAAGATTTAAGAAATTATCAAATCTCTTTACCTAACGGTGATACCGTCCCCTTAAGCAATTTAGGGACGGTTAGTGATAGTTCCAGCGATCCCCGACAAATGGCCCTCTTAGATGGGCAGCCAGTGGTGGGTTTTTCGATTCTACGGGGGACTGGCAGCACCTTGGTGACGGTAGAAACAGCAGTACGTCAAGAAATCGAGAATTTAAAGAAAAAACTGCCCGAAGACATTAAATTTCAATTAATTTTTACCCGTGCCGACTCAATTCGTGCTAGTTACGAAAGCCTTCTGAGCGATCTGATCATCGGTTGCATCATGACGGTGATCACGGTGGGTCTATTTTTAGGCAATTGGCGCGCCACGATTATCACGGGTTTGGCCCTGCCTTTGTCGATTTTCCCGACTTTTTGGGTGATGCAGTCCCTAAATTATACCCTTAACGGTATGACCCTGCTGGCCTTAGCTTTAGCTTTGGGTAATCTTGTCGATGATGCGGTGTGTATGGTGGAGGACATCGATCAACATTTAGCTATGGGTAAAAAACCCTTGCCAGCGGCTTTTGATGCCTCAAAAGAGATTGGATTAGCCGTTTTAGCCAGTGCGGCGGCAATTATGGCGGTATTCCTGCCGGTTGCTTTTATGGGCGGTGTGCCGGGCCAATTCTTTCAACCTTTCGGCGTTACGGTGGCGGTTTCTACCCTATTTTCCAGTTTGATCGCCGTCACCGTCACTCCGATGTTAAGTGCCTATATTCTACAGCCGAAAAAGCTGAAAACCGGTGATGGTAATCCCTCCTCGCGCCCCCGTTTTCGTCCCTACAAAAGTTTGTTAACTTGGTCCCTACGTCATCGAATCCTGACTTTATTGGCGGCTTTGGCCTTTTTTATCGGTAGTTTACAGTTAGTTCCCTTGATTCCAAAAGGGTTATTTAGTTCCGGGGATACTGGATTAAGTACGATCAGTCTAGAATTGCCTCCCGGTGCGACTTTGAATGATACTGTTGCCGTGGCTAATCAGGTGAATAGTTTACTGCAAAAAAATACCGCCGTCGCTAATGTTTTGGCTATTCCGGGAGATTCGGGACGGGTAAATACCGGGTTAATATATGTTAATTTAGTTCCTAAGGAACAGCGATCGCTAACTCAACGGCAATTTGAGGAACAAACCCGCCGGGATTTTCAGAAGATACCGGGAGCAAGAGTGACTTTTCGGGCGCAGGGGGGAGCAGGAAGCACTAAGGATGTCGCTATTATTTTAAAAAGTGAAAATGGCGATATTTTAACCCAAACTGCCCAAAAATTAGAGCGAGAAATGCGGGCTTTACCCGGTTTTGTCGAGGTAAGTTCCGGGGTAAGTTTAGTTAAACCGGAGATTATTATTCAACCGGATCCCGTCCGGGCTGCTGATCAGGGAGTCTCGGTCAGAGCGATCGCCCGTACTGCATCTTTAGCTTTAATCGGCGATAATGAGTTTAATTTAGCTAAATTTAACCTTGCTGACCGACAAATTCCCATCCGGGTAAAAATTGCCAACGATGGACGCAGCGAGATAGAAACTCTGCAAAATTTGCGCGTTCCTAGCAGTAATGGGACGTTAGTACCGCTTAACTCGGTGGCGACAATTAGCTTAGGTAGTGGACCTGCGGAAATTCAACGCTTTAACCGTCAACGTCAGGTTAATATTGGAGCTAATTTAGAGGGAGTTTCTTTGGGAAGTGCGGTGACACAAATTCGCGCTTTACCAATCATGAAAAACTTACCCCCAGAGGTGACAGAAGAACCCTTTGGTGATGCTCGCATTATGCGCGATATCTTTGCTCGTTTTTTGGGGGCGTTAAGTTTAGCAATTATTTCTATCTATGGGATTCTGGTCTTATTGTATAACAATTTTCTCTATCCCCTAGCGATTTTAACTTCCCTTCCTTTATCGATTGGTGGTACTTTAATCGCTCTTTTAATTACCCAAAAAGAGTTAGGTTTATACGCTTTAATTGGCATAGTTTTACTGATGGGATTAGTCACTAAAAATGCGATTCTGTTAGTCGATTTTGCCCTGAGTGGCATTGAGTCAGGGAAACCGCAGTTTAAGGCGATGATTGATTCGGGAGTCTCTCGTTTACGACCAATTATTATGACCTCCGTTTCCACAGTTGCCGGGATGTTACCGATTGCTTTAGCTTTGGGTGCAGATGGGGAAATTCGCGCACCGATGGCGATTGCCGTTATTGGTGGTTTTACCACTTCCACCCTATTAACCTTGGTGGTTGTACCAGTAATCTTTACTTATATCGATAGTTTTTACTATTGGTTGCGGGGATTATTTGTTAAACAAAAACCCAAGTCGATTTAGTAGTAAAATATCTCTCTGAAAGCTTGAGAAAAAACCCAGAGAAACTGACCCATGAATCCCTTGACAGTCACAGATCAAACTCTATCCCTTCCCCCCATGGGCTGCGGTACTTGGGCCTGGGGAAATCGTCTTCTCTGGGGTTACGATGAGAGTATGGATAGCCAGTTACAAGCGGTTTTTAATCTCTGCGTCCAGTGGGGTGTCACCCTATTTGATACGGGAGACTCCTACGGGACAGGCAAACTCAACGGACAGAGTGAGAAGCTATTAGGACGCTTTACAGGGGAATATAGCGGTTATAACGCTGATCATATCCGTATTGCCACCAAACTCGCCCCTTATCCTTGGCGTTTAACCCGTCATGCCATGGTGAAAGCTTGTCAAGCTTCGGCAACCAGATTGGGTCGCCCGGTGGATTTAGTGCAAATGCACTGGTCAACGGGCAATTATGCGCCATGGCAGGAGGGAGGATTATTAGACGGATTGGGAGATTGTCTGGAAAAGGGGCTAGTTAAAGGAGTCGGTTTATCCAATTTTGGACCGAAAAGATTGAAGTCTGCCTATCAAAAGTTTGCCAGTCGCGGCATTCCTATTACCAGCTTACAGGTACAGTATTCTCTCCTTTCTACCTATCCTCTCACTGACTTAGGATTAAAGGAACTATGTGATCAATTGGGCATTAAAATTATTGCCTATAGTCCCTTAGCTTTGGGGTTATTAACGGGGAAATATCGAGATAATAAAAACTTACCTCCTGGATTACGTCGCTTCCTTTTTGGTCAATTAATTCCCGCTATTTCTCCCCTGATAAGTTGCCTAGAAGTTATCGCCCAAGCTAAAAATAAAACTATTAGCCAAGTTGCTTTAAATTGGTGTATCTGTAAGGGAACAATTCCTATCCCAGGAGCCAAAAATGTTCGGCAAGCTGAGGATAATTTAGGGGCTTTAGGATGGAGTTTAGACAGTGGGGAAATAGCAGAATTAGATAAAATTGCCGCGGGTTTGGATAAGAAAATGGTACAAAATATCTTTCAAACTAAGTAGGGTTTGCTGAAAAAGTCTTGGAGTGGGAACGGGCAACAATTTTCGCATTTCATCGGACTCTGCCTATGAAATGCAGAGGAAAAACTTCCTATATAGGGTCTACTGAAAAAGTTTTTCGTGGGGGCAGGGTGTGGCCCCCCCAACCCCCCCGACATCGGGGGGGTGGGGTGTGGGGTGTGGGGTTTTACCGATTTTCAGGTGGTCAACTACCTAATTTTCAGGAAAAAAGTGCCTAAATTTCCCCCCCCCCGATCACTTCAAGGGCTGGCACTTTTTGATTTCAAAAAAGCCTAAAGATATTATCCAACAAGGTTTTTAGATTTATTCAGCAAACCCTATATAACCATTAAGATAACTGCTATAATTGAGTTCGCTCGAACAAAAAGAGATAATAAAGATCTAAAAAGTTTTACAAATAAATATTTCAAAATCTTGGTTACAGGGGTCAATTTATAGGAGGTATAGATAGCATATAGCTAAGGTTTGTTCCAGTTAAGAGAAATAAATTGTTGAGGGGTCGATTGGTTATGTTCGGTTCTCTTACTTTGGGAATAATAACCCCAGTAAAAAACTTGTGAACAAGGTAGTTTTAACAATGACTCAACCTTATGAAATGCCCGATGAGCGGGAGGGTTCTAGTATGGAATCGTCAACGAATAAAGATGTGATCGAATTTGATCCCAATGCGCCTTTGGGAAGCGAAAATCAAGCCTTAGAAGTAATAGAAGCCTCCGAGTCTATCGATACGATCGGTATCACTCAAGATTGGTTTTCAGCCCAAGAAGAATTAGAACAGCGCCTCGGAGGCAGTGAAACCTTTACCGCCTCCCTATCCGAGTCGATTGCGGACTATGACACCGGAGGGGAACGTATTCTCGGCACTGGCATCGGTTTTCGTAGCGTCGGTGGACTGCTTACCCCCGATGTGACTCTGAAAGTTTACGTCAGCGAAAAAGTGGCCGGGACAATTGCCGCTAGTGCTTTTGCCGCCGTACCCACCTCGATCGGGGGTATGCCTGTGGAAATCGAAGAAGTGGGCGAGATCGTCACCCAGTTATATAATCGTCGTTATGCGCGCCCAGTTCGTTGTGGTGTCTCCATCGGTCATCCGCAAGTAACCGCGGGGACTCTTGGCTGTCTGGTAGTGCTACGCAATAATAAGCTGTGCCTGTTGAGTAATAACCACGTCATCGCCAATTCCAACAACGCCCGTATCGGCGATCCGATTATCCAGCCCGGACGGGTTGATGGTGGGGTTGTCCCCGGCGATCGAATCGCCCTCCTGGAAAATTTTGTCCGGGTCAACTGTCCGGGTCCTAACTTGGTAGATGCGGCCGTTGCTTGGACAGCTTTTAGTTTTGTCGATCCGCGTCATGTCAACTACACCCTCAATCCTACACCGATCGCCGCCCGCCTAGGTATGACGGTGAAGAAAAATGGTCGGACAACCCAAGCAACTATCGGCACGATTACCGATATTAACGTCAACATCTCCGTCGGCGGCTACTCCTGCGGTGCCGCCCAATTCCGCAATCAGATCGGCATCCGTGGCATCGGCGGCAATCCTTTTAGTCGCGGTGGGGACTCTGGTTCACTGATCGTGACGGCAAACAGCAATCAACCCGTCGCCCTCCTCTTTGCAGGACGAACAGACAACAGTATCACCTTTGCTAACCCGATCGGAGCCGTGATCTCGCAACTTTCCATTCAGAGATTTGTCAACAGTCGCTAATTCCCCCTCAAGTTTTCCTCTGGCCAATCTCCACACCTGATCGCCGAATCCTAGAGGTGATCGGGTGTTGTTTCAGCTAAAATTTATTTGTCGCCGACCATCGATTTAATAGGGGTAACACCATTGACATCCTCGCCGCCGTAAAACGGACGGCGATTCCCAAACCTCACGATTTAGGTTTCTGCTTCTTTCCCTTGCGGGGTTCCGCACCTGCCTTAACAGATTTACTCTGTTCTGGTCTTATGGTCGCTCTACAGACTGAC